>JAEUIL010000248.1 GCA_016794255.1 Planctomycetaceae bacterium
CGCGTCGAGTCACCTGGCGGGCGTCGTGGTCTTTAGCGACTTCGATCAGAACGCCGGGCCACCCGCCTTGGCCGCGGCCCGTGACTTGAAAGCGCCGCTGTATTGCGTCGGCCTTGGCCCGACGGCGACCGTCGATCTGTCGGTCGATTTGCAGGCCGATCTGCTCATGAAGAAGTCCGAACGCTCGACGTTGAGCGTGACGCTGCGTCAGTCGGGACTCGACGGCAAACCGGTGAACGTGCGACTGCTGGCGCGACGGTCGAGCGGCATGGACGACCTGATGCCGCGCGTCGTCGATCAACGCGCGGTGACGCTCGCCGGTCCGACGATGCCGGTCGAGTTTGCCCACACGCCCGAAGAGACCGGCCGATTCGTCTTCTCCGCCGAGGTCGATCCGATCGAAGGCGAAGTCGTCCGCGAGAACAATCACGCCGAGCGTGAGGTGAACATCCGCGACGACTTCTTGCGACTGATGTTTGTCGAACACGAACCGAGTTGGGAATGGCGGTTTATCAAGGAAGTCTTTCATCGCGACCAACTCGTCGGCATGCGCGGGTTCCGCACCTTTCTGCGCTCGGCAGATCCCAAGGTGCGACAGTCGAACGAGCTGTTTCTCCCCACACTCACTCCGCCGCGAGCCGACTTCTTTGCCAACGATGTGATCTTTATTGGCGACATGCCCGCGGCAACGTTGAGCACCCGCTTCTGTGAGCGGATCAAAGAATTCGTCGGCACCTTTGGTGGTGGCTTGGTCATTCTCAGTGGGCCGAACTCGGGACCCGGCCAATTCGCACAAACGCCGCTGGCCGACATGCTGCCCGTGATTGTCGATCCCGACAGCCGTGCGCGCGATGCCCGCGAGTTTGTCCCGCGACTGAGTTTGCTCGCCGGCCAGTTTGACTTCATGCGGCTCGGCGGAGACGACCAAGAAAATCGTCGGGCCTGGGACAACCTCGGCAAGTTGCCCTGGTATCAGCCGGTGAGCCGCGTACATCCGCTCGCCACGGTGCTCATGGAGCATCCGACGGATACCTGCGTCGATGGCAAAACTCCGCAACCGCTGATCGCGATTCGGCGTTTCGGTCGGGGCGAGGTCGTGTATCTCGGCTGGAATGAGACGTGGCGGTTGCGGCGTCTGTACGGCGAAAAATTCTACCGGCAGTTTTGGGGGCAACTGATTCACCGCCTCGGTCTGAGTCATGCCCTGGGGGCTCAAAAGCGATTCGTGGTGCGAACCGACCGGCAGCAATATCAGGTCGACGATCCGATTCACGTCACGATCGAAGCGTACGACGAAGATTTCGAGCCGCTCACGGAAGAAGACCTGCCCGAACGTAAGCTGACCGGCGAGTTGTGGTTGCCCGGTCACATGGCCGCGGCGGGCGACGTTCCCTCGGCCAATCCGCAACCGGCCGAGGGTGTGGAGCCGCTGTCGATTCCGCAGTTCCGACCGGGCGTGTTCGAGACGCGGCTAACAGCTCTGGCCGGCGGCGAGCACCGCTTGCGGGTCCGTGACCCCGTAACGAATGACTATGTCGAGGTCAACTATCAGGTGACGAGCTTGTCGGCCGAGCGACGTAGCGCTGTCCGCAATGTCGCGTTGCAGGAACAGCTTGCCGCCGCCACCGGAGGCAAGAGTTACACGCTGGCCGACGTGGACCGGCTGGCCGACGAGATCCAAGGACTCGAAAAGACCGAATCGAGCGTCGAAGTCCAACCGCTGTGGAACACCTGGCTCGGGTTTCTGGCGGTGGTCGGTTTGATGCTGTTGGAGTGGACCGGGCGAAAGCTCGTCAATTTACCGTGACTCCCCTCGCACCGTTGCATACCCAGTTGCAGACGATCCGCGCCCAGCGGCGCGGCGCACGTTGGCTGCGCGCCGGCGCGACGCTGGGGATCGGCGTGCTCGGGGCGCTCGCGGTGCTGTTCGTCATCGACTGGCTGTTCGCTCTCAGCGTGGTCGAACGGCTGATCCTGTTCACGCTCGCGTTCGGCGCGACCGGTTATCTGTTTGTGAACCAAGTTTGGCCGTGGCTAGCGCGCCGCGAAAGCGAGATCGACGTTGCGCTGTTGATCGAACGCAACTCGCAGATCGACAGCGATTTGGTCGCGGCGTTGCAACTCGAATCGCCGACGTCGCGCTACGGCAGCTCGGCTCAACTGGCCGACGCGGTCGTCGCTCGCGGCGCGTCGCTCGGTCAAACCGTCGATTGGCAGCACGTGGCGCACGAGACCGCGCATCGCCGCGCGTTGAAATGGTTCTACGCCCTCGCGCTGATTGCGGTTCTGTTGGCCGTCGTGTATCCGCGGCATCTGGTGGTCTTTGCCAATCGGTTGCTCTTGGGCAATCGCCATTATCCGTCGCAGACGTTTATCGCGGCGGTCCAGGTCGGCACGTCGTTCGTCGAGTTGGGGCAAATCTCCCCGGCGCCGATCCGCGCTCCGTACGGTCAACCGCTGCTGTTCAAGGTCGACGCTCAAGGCGTGCTGCCCGAGCGCGGCGAGGTCCGGTTGTCGACCGTCGAAGCGTCCGCGCCAGTGAACGTCGAACTGACGCCGCTGGCCGATCAACCCGGGGTGTTTGTCGGGCAGTTCCCACGCTTGATCGAGAATGTGCAGCTGCAAGTCTTCTTGGGCGACGACTGGACCGAGCAGCAGACCGTGCTCGCGATTCCCCTGCCGGTCATCAATCTGCAAGTGACCGCCGAGCCGCCCGAGTATGCCCGGGGCACGATTGCCGAGTCGTCGGCCGATGGCGGTCCGCGGCAGCTCGCGGTGATCGAGGGCTCACGCGTCGCGGTCGGTATCGAGTGCCGCAACAAGCCGCTCAAGTCGGCGCAGCTCACCATCGCCGGGCAGAGTTATCCGTTACAGCCGCTCGACGAGACGAAGAAGCTTTGGCAGTTGTCGAGCGACAACACACCGCTGGCCAACGTGCGCGAGGGGCTGCGCTACACTCTCGATGTTGTCGATGTCGATGGTCTCACGCTGCCCGAGCCGCTCGACGGTTTGCTGCGGATCAAGACCGACCGGCCGCCCCGCGTCACGGCCGCGATCGTCACGCAACACGTGCTCCCCACGGGCAAGCCCCGCATCGTGTACGGCGCGGTCGACGACTTCGGCGTGGCTGGTCTGCGGCTGCTGTATCAGGTATCGCGTGAAAGTGGCGCGGTGGTCGAAGAGTCGCACGAACTGCCCCTGGACGGGATTAAGCCGCTGGTGCAGGGCCGATATTCGTTCGATTTGGCACCTTTGCAGCTCAATAAAGGGGACCAAGTGCGGATTACTCTTGAGGCCCGTGACCACCGAGGGGACAATCCGGGGAAGGTCGCCGTGAGCGATTCGTTGGTTCTGACCGTGACCGACGAGCGCGGCGTGCTGGCCGCGATGACCGAGACCGACGAGCGAACGGCCCGACAGATGGATCTGATCATTCAACGCCAACTTGGATTGGGAGAAGGACCATGACCGGCTGGATGAAGTTTCTCGCGCTGAGCGCTGCCTTGCTTGCGCCCACGTGGTTGGCCGCGCAGAGCATCGATGTCGAGACCTTGCGTCGTCGGCAAGATACGCAGCAGCGTGCTCGTGAGATGGCCCGCGAGTTGGTGTCCGGCGTGCTCGACGTGCAGTTGCAACAGCTCGAAGAGAATGGCTTAAGCGAGTTGCCCATCTATCGCGACGTGCAACAGATGCGCGTCAATCTCGACGGTCTGGTCGAAGCTGAGATGAACCTGGTCGTGCAGTTGCTCGTGAAAGCGCAGCAGCAGGCAGGTGCCGAGCGCGAGGGGACCTTTATTCAAGCTCGGCAACGCATTCGCGAAGTCGTCGTGCGGTTGACCGTCGAGCGGCAGAATCTCTTGCGTCGGCTCAAGACTGCCGAGTTGGCCGCGCAAGTGAAGCGGATCATTGAGCGTGAGTCGGTCGTGTTCAACGTGACCGAGGCGCTGCCGTCGCTGCCGAACTCGCAAAAGACCGCCAAGCAACTGTCGATCGAACAAGATCAACGCGATGTTAAGGTGCTGTATCTGCGGTTGGTCGAAACCCTGGGCGACGTGCGCGGCTGGGGTGGCGAAGTGGGACGCGGCGCGAGCGACGGCTTGGGCGTGCTGCAAGCGGCGCAGGTGAGCGAGAATCTCGATGCTTCGCTCGAACGCCTCGCCGGACTCGATTACACGAAGGCCAAAACGCACGAAGCAAACGTGCTCAAGGGGTTGCGGTTGTTGCTCGATCGAGTCGAAGAGACGCAAGGCTTGATCGGCGCCGATCGGGAAGCGGCGCTCGAATTGGTCCGCGACGCGATCAAGCAGCAGGAAAAGGTTCGCGAGCAAACCCGTTCGGCCGATCTGAGCGGCGATGACGCGCAGAAGCTCGTCGATCGCGAACAGGCTTTGCAGAAGGATTTGGCCAAGCTGCCCGAGGCGTTGCAGCAAGCCCCCGCGGCTCAACCGCTGGCCGAACTCGCCAAGAGCGCCGCAGCCGAGGCGACGAGCAAGCTTTTCAATGCCGAACGCGAACAGGCCCTGGCGGCACAAGAGAAGGTCTTGGGCAATCTGCTCGAGATCGAGCGTCGTTTGGCCGACGAGGTGAAACGCGAACAGGTCGACCGCAGCGCCGCCGAGTTGCGCGAGGAAGTGAAGTCGCTCGAGAAGACCAAGCAAGCGCTCGCCAAGACCGACGAACAACTCAAGCAGGCCCAGAAAGCCTCGGCAAAGGAACAGCCCAAGCAGTCCGCCCCGCTGCAGAAACAGGCCGAGCAGATCGCCGAGCGCGCCAAGGATGACGTGCAACCGAACGTCGTTCGTTCGCGGACCCAGGATGCCGCTCAAGCAGCCAAGCAAGCGGCCGAGCAATTGGCGAAGAACGACGAGCCGGCCAAGAACGACGCCGACCTGAAGAAGGCCGAGCAAGCGGTCGACCGCGCCCAGGCCGAGACCGAAGCCGCCCTGGCTGACGCCAAGCGGAAACAGCTCGCCGCCGAGATTGGCGAGGTGGCCCGTGCCGCCGAGTTGCTCTCGCGTGCCGCCGCCGAGGAGCGTGACTTGGCCGACAAGCTGAGTCAGCCCGAGACGATGCCGCAGAAGCAAGCCGATGTCGAACAAGCGGCTGACGAGCAGCGCCTGGTGGACGAAGTTGTCGCGCGGACCAGCGAGGCGCTGCGCGAGCTCGATCCCGAGTTGAGCAAAGAGGTCGAAAAGGCCCGGCAGTTGACGGCCCAAACCGCCGAGCAGCTCAAGGCCGCCGCGCAAGCCAAGCAGCCGCAGCCCCAGGCTCTGGCCGACGCCGCCAAGAAGGCGTTGAGCGCCGAGAAGGCCTTGCAGCAAGCCACGGCCAAACTTCGCAAGCATTGGGAAAAGCTGGCCGACAAGCTCAACGAGGAAAGCGAGAGTCAGTTGGCCGAGGTGCAGCCGGTGCGAGAAGCCATCGAAGAAGTGCTCCGCGATCGGCCAAAGGATGCGGCCGAGAAGCTCGCGGCCTTGCGCGAGGCGGCCAAGCAGGTCGACGAAGCGCGGATGCAGCAGCTCAAAGCCCAGGGCAAGAACGAGCAAGCCCAGGCCATGCAGCAAGCAGCCCGTGTGGCCGACGCGCTCGCCAAACAAAACGAAGCCGATCAAGCAGCGCTCGATCATGCCCAAGGACGCACGAACACGCCGCTCGATGCAGCGCTGGCCCAAGAGCGTGCGGCGGAAGCGATTCGCGACGCGGCCAAGAAGGCGACCGCGGGCAAGAATCAACCGGGCGACGCCGAGAAGTCGATGGCCCAAGCGTTGGACAAAGCCGCGCAACAAGCAGCGGACGCCGCCAAGCGTGCGCTCGATGGCGATGAGAAAGGTGCGCAGCAAGCCCGCGAACAGGTTCGTGAGCAGCTTGCCGCCGCGGCCGAGCAGGCTCAAGCCGCGATCGAAAAGGCGAAGCAGCAACCCGCCGGCACGCCCGATGCGATGGCGCAGAAGCGTGTGACCGACGCAGCCCGCGAGGCCGCCGAGAAAACTCGCGACTCGGCCCCCGAGGCGAACGAGTCGCTCGCTCAGGCCGAGAAGTCGAGCGCGACGGCCGAAGAGCGCGGCAAGCAAGGCGATCATCCCACGGTGCAGCAGAAGCAAGACGAGACCGCCGCGGCACTCGATCGGGCCAAGCAACAGTTGGCCAAAGCGGAGCGTGACTTGGTGCAAGAACTGGCCGGTGCCACGCAGAAGCAGAGTCAAGCCGCGGCGAAGCTCGCCGAGCAGGCAAAGCGTGTCGATCCCGCGGCACAAGCGAGCTTGCTAGCGGCAACCAAGCCCGGCATGACGCCGCCCGATGCATCTGCCACGCCTGCCAAGCCGACCGAGAACCCTCCGTCCGAGACCCCGGCTCAAAAGCAATTGGCGGCGGCCGAGAACAAAATTCGTGAAGCGCAACGCGAGCAGGAAAAGGCCGCCGGTAAGGTTGAAGAAAACATTGCCCGCAAGCTGACCGAACAGGTTGCGAAAGCCTTGCAGCAGCAATCCGAGGCGACCCAGGCCGGTGAGCTCGCACAGAACACACCGGGCGAACGTGCCAAGGCACAACAGAAGCAGCAGCAAGCAGCCGAACAGGTGCAACGCGCGGCCGAGCAAGCCGCCGCCCGACCGCAGGCCGCTCAGGCGAAGAAGCAAGCCGGTGGTGATGAGCTGGCCGAGAAGTTAGCGACGGCGGCGAAACTCGGTGCCGAGGCCCACGACAAGATGCAGATGGGACAGTTTGCCGAAGCGGGCAAGTCGCAAGAGCAGGCTCAAAAGGCGCTGCAAAAGGCGGCTGAGCTCGCGGCTCGGGAAGTCGCCAAAGCGATGGAGGCACCGCGTAAGACCGATCTCGCCGCGCAGCAGAAAGCGACTGCCGCCGCGAAGGAGGCTGCCGAGTTGACCAAGAGCGCCGCTCCCGCCGCCAATCCTCAGTTGGCCGACGCCGCGAATGCCAGCGACGACGCTGCCAAGCGTTTGCAGGCGAATGAGCCCGAGATGGCCGAGGTGGCGCAGACGAAAGCCGATCAGAAGCTGGCCGACGCTCTGGCGGCGGTGAAGCAAGCTCAAGCCGTCGCAGATCAAGAAGCCCGCGAGTTAGCCGCGAAGCAAACCCCGCCGGCGCCGATGCCCGCGACGGGTGACGCTGCGCCGGAAGCACCCGCGGCGGAGCAAGCAGTCGCGGCGCAACAGCAGGTCGAGCGATCGTTGCAACGCGCGGCTGCGAGCGTGGCCGAGCGCGAGAGCCGGGTGCTGCGTGACCAGGCGCTCGCCCAAGCGTTGAAGCAAGCGGCTCAAATGCAGCAACAGGCTGCCGAGCAAATTGCCCAAGCGCGGAATGCCGCCTCGGGCCAAGCGCCGATGCCGGGCGATACGGGTTCCCCCATGCCGCCCATGCCCGACGGAAGTTCGCTCGATCAGGCGCTCGAGAACTTTGCCGATGCGCAAAAGATCGCTGGGCAAGCAGCCGAAGAGATCACCGGTCAGCGCGAGATTGCCAACGACGCGCTGAGAGCTGGCTTGCAACTTGCCGATCAACTCGGCGATGAGTCGCTCGAGCCCAGCCAAGGCAAGTCACCCGCCGCGCCTGAGAACGGTGCCGCGCCGCAAGGTCAGGCCGCGGGACCGATGCCCGGTGCGGGACCGCCGCTCAAGATGGGAACGCAGTTCTCGCCCAACTCGCCCGAGGCAACCGCCGAGCAACTGGCCGGCCCGCAAGCGATGGCGCAACTGGCTAAGAACTCGCAAAGCCAAGCGAGCAACTCCCGCTCGCAACAGAACTCGGGCCAGCAAAACTCGACGCAAGCGCAGAACCAGTCGGCCGCCGCGGCGTCGCAGTCGATGACGACCACCGGCAACGCGCGGCCCAACTCGGCACCGGCCATGGGCGTCAAAACTGCTGGCAAGGGTGCGACCGATGGGCCCAGTGGCGTGCGGACGTTCCGCGACGAATCGTGGATCGCCAAGCTGCCGCCCGAGTTGCGGGCCGCGATCCGGTCGCAATCGCAACGTCGCGCTCCCGCGGCCTATGAAGAGCGCTTGAAGCGGTATTTTGAGAATGTGGAATGACGACGCACCAAGAACTAAGCACTAATAACTAAGAACTCTGCATTATGACCGACACCCACGACGATCTCGCCTCGGTAGCCCGTTGCGAGCAAGCCTATAACCGGATTCGCGACGAACTCGCCAAAGTGATCGTCGGACAGAACGAAG
>JAEUIL010000368.1 GCA_016794255.1 Planctomycetaceae bacterium
CCCCAGAACACGCGTCGCGAAAGCTGTGTCATGACGAATCGGCTCGACTACGCGATCAGTTCGGGAATAGGCTTGCCGTGATCGACGATCGGCGTCGGTCGACCGTTGAAATCGCGAATCATGGTCTTCGCGGCGTCGATGCCGAGGTGATGGTAAATCGTCGCCAAGAAATCGCCCGGGGCACACATCCGTTCAGTGACATCTTCGCCCCGCTTGTCGGTCGCGCCGATGAAGCGGCCCGTTTCGATGCCACCACCGGCCCAAAGGTTCGAGTACGCCCGCGGCCAGTGATCGCGACCGGGTTGCACGGTGCCGGCCGGGGCGCTCGCGTTGCCGCCGCCGGTGCTTGGTTGATAGCTGATCTTGGGGGTGCGTCCAAACTCGCCGGTCACGACGACCAGCACGCGCTTGTCGAGGCCGCGTTCGTAAATGTCTTCGATCAACGCCGAAACCGCTTGGTCATAGATGTCGGCCCGGAAACGCATCGCTTCGAACACGTGATGATTGACCGCATGATCGTCCCAATTGCCGACACGTCCGCAGAGCGGGCCGCTGAGACTGGTCGTCAATACATCGACACCCGCCTCGACGAGCCGTCGCGCGAGCAGCAATTGCTGTCCCCAGGCATTGCGTCCGTAGCGATCGCGCACTCGATCGTCCTCGCGGCTCAGATCGAAAGCTTCTTTCGTCTTCGGATTGGTGAGCAGCGTCATCGCTTGAATCTCGAACTCGTCGAGTGCGGCGAGTTCGCCTTGTTGGTCGAAGGCGCGTTCGAGCGTGTCGAGATTCTGTCGCAATGTGGCACGGCGACCAAGTCGACGGACTTCGCTGGTATCCGTGAGACCGATGTTCGGGACCGAAAAGCTCGGCGAATTGGGGTCGCCCGAGACGGTGAACGGCGAGTAACCATCGCCGAGATAAGCAGGCCCGTTGTACTCCAGCGGCGGATTGATCCCCACGTACGCCGGAACCGGGACTTGCCGGGGACCGCTTTGCGACCGGAGATAATTGGTCACCGCCATCCAGTCGGGCAAGCGTGGCTTGGGCTTGTCGCGCGTGTCCGAATCGCCCGAGAGCATTTGCATGGAACCGGCCGGATGACCGCCCGCGCCTTGATGCATCGATCGCAGAATGGTGAACCGATCGGCGATCGCCGCCTGTCGCGGCAACAGTTCGGTGAATTGCAAGCCGGGTACTTTGGTGTCGATCGTGGCGAATGGCCCGCGATATTCACTGCCGGCTGTTGGCTTCGGGTCGTACGAATCGATATGGGAGCAACCGCCCGGTTTCCAAACCATGATCACCGCGGTTTTTTCCCGCGACGATTTGCCGGAGGTGTTGGCCTGGGCTTGGCTAGCGGCTTGTAAGCGCAAAATGCCCGGCAGCGTAAGGCTCGCGAATCCGCCTAGTCCCGCCTTCAGAAACGTGCGGCGACGGCTGAAGCCGCTTTGACCGGGACCCGTGCAGACGGGGCGTGACGATGACGAAGCTGGAGTGCTCATTTGGTCTCCACGGGCTTGACGCGAATGGCGATGGGATCGGATACGATAATATCGACAATATCTTTAGGCTTGGCGGCCTCGGTCGTCTTGACGACGAGCGCGGCTGCTGCAGTGATTTTGGCCGTGGCGGCTTTCTGTTTGGCTAGGATCATGGCGACGGCGTTGTCGGCTTCGGCTTTGCCAGCGGGTGTGACGGTCTTGGCGACCTCGGCCAATCGCTTAGCCTCGGCTTCGATGGCTTGCAACTCGAGCGTGGCGGTTCGGTGGGCTTCTTCGGCCCGCGCTACCGCCTCAGGATTGTATCGGTATTTGGCGACGGCACTGCCATAAAAAGCGATCTTGTAGTCCCCCGGCGTCGGTTTGAGCGTGGCCAAATCGAGTGTCGCTTCAGCCTTGTCCGCCGTCAGCGGCACGTCGAACGCGGGAGCCCCCTCGAAACCGGCACCGAACACTCGCAGCTTTAGCGTGGCACCCGAGAACTCGCTGCGGCGCGTCAGCGTGAGCGGAATCGTTACCTTGGCATTGGCCGCGACTTCCACCAAGTCTTTCTTCGCGGTCGAAACCGTGAGCGGGGCAAATTCGTAGCCGCTCACCGATACCGGGACGTCGGCCAACAGACGCGGGTAAGGAATCTCGGCCGACGAATCGACCACCGGCCACGCCATCGACGCGAGCCGGCACGGACGTTCGACTGTAGCGCCGTTAATCGTCGCGCGACCGACGAGCTTGGCGCTGGCGATGCCGCGCGGCGCCTTTTCACTGGCGGTTACGACCATGATGCCGCGAGTCTTTCCGGCTGGAATTTTCAGCCCTTCGGCGGTGACGCCCGGCGGCAAGTCGGTCATGGCCAGTTCAATGTCACCCTCGAACCCATCACGCCGCACCACCACGACTTCCAGCGACATCGTCGCGCCGCCGCGCAACGCCAGCGGTTTCGAGAGCGCGTTGCGATCGCCATTGCGGAGTTCCATGTGCAACCCCCAGGCGACCAGCGAAAAGTCTGGCGACGCTTTGCGTATGACGAGTCGATAGATGTTTCGCGGATCGCTGCGCGTGCCGCCGAATTGATCCGAGACCTGCAGGCGATGCACGCCATCTTGCTGAATCACGAGCTTAGCCAAAATGTCGGGCGAACCTGCGTTATAAGGCGGGCCGTCATACGCGTAGCCGTTGCTGGAAACTTTGACGGGGCTGGGAATGTCGGTGAACTCGGCAACGTCGGTGAGTTGTTCGTTGTCGCCCGAGCCTGAGACATGCTGCACGATGATGGACGCGTCAGTCGGCAAACCGAATCGCTCGGATGCGACCTCGACCCACCATTCTTCGCCCTTCTTGGCGCTGAACTCAAAGGTGTCGACATCCGCGGCAGGATAAAAGCTCCCCGCGATATCGCATGGCAACGAAATCTTTTGCACCTGCGCGCGGTCGTTGTTCGGCTCGCGTTCGGTGAGTGCGGCTTGAGCAGCGAGTCCCACCGGTGGCCACGACGCCGAGCTAACCGACTTCGTCGACGGCATTCGCACCACCGGCGTGCCCGAGGGCAATTCCCGCAATGAGAGCCGGTAGAAAAACGCTGGCCCCCCTTTGAACGTCATTTCGTGAACCTTGACCATGTACCGGCCGTTGGCGGGCGCGGTGAAATCGACGAACCCGTTCTGACGCTCAACTTGCAAATCATTCCCTTGGGCATCGGCGACGATCACCACGGCATCGAGTTTCGAGTCGATCCCGCGCGAAGAACAATCGACCAACACTCGCTGCCCCTGTTTCGCTTCGAATGCATAGTGATCGACCGCGCGGGCCGTCATGACAGCGTTGCAAATCGAGTTGACCGCAACGGGCATCGCGGTAGCAACCGTGGTGTTCGGTGTGGTGCGAGTCGCCTCGGGCAAGTCGCCGACCGAGAACACGCGCGACGAGGAAATTCCCAACCGGGTCATCAACCGCGCTTCGTGTAAACCCACCGGGCAATCGGCTGCAATTGAGACCAAGTACTTGTCGGCGATCGGCTGGCCCGCGGCGTCGACGGCGCGCTTCGCTGTGATGCGTGGATCAGAGAACGTGAGTTCTTCGGCATCGTCGATGTTGTCGCCCGTGATGGTGACTTCAACTTGCTTGCCAACTTGGCCCCCCATGGGCATCGTCGTCAACAGACGCGGCAGAGGTAAGCCGACGGATTGAGCCCACGCTTGCGGCGCGATACTCGACCACAACGCCGTCGCCACCAAGAGCGCAAGTACGTGTCGGCATTGTCCAACAGAGAGTGTCGACGAGTGTGTCATCGGGTGAGTCTTCGACAAATTAGTGGTTGAACAAGAATTCTTTGGTATTGATCAGCGCCCAGATCAGGTCCTGAAAGTTCTCGCGACTCGCCTTTTGCGGGTCAACCGGCTTGCCATCGTTGTCGAGTCGCGGTTCACCGAGATAGGCTAAAGCCGTTTTCAGTTCCTCGGCACGAGGCTCGCGCGCGAATGCGGCCAAGTACAACTCGGCGATCTTGACTTCAGCCGGTTTCTTCTCGGTCGCCAAACGTTGAGCACGGCCCGTGCCGCTGGCGAGCTTGCCTTTGATATCGTTCGCATTGATCAAATGCAGCGTCTGCGCCAAGCTCGATGATTGCACGCGTTCGCACTCGCAAACGCTTTCCCCCTCGGGCCGACCAAAGACGCGCAGGAACGGCGTCGCGCGATTGTAACTGTTGTCGGGTAACGCTACCGCTCGCGTGCCGGGTGGCAAATTGGCAAAGTCGGTTTGCGTTTCCGTCATTCGATCCACGGCGTCGAGCAACACTTCGGCCGGCAAACGACGCGGATAGAAACGGGAGTAGTTCTGCCGGTCGACCAAGTTTTGCTCGTTGGGTTTCGAACTCAGTTGATACGCTTGCGAGCGCGTGATCTCGCGCACCAGTCCCTTCAGATCGAAACCGCTGGCGATGAAATGCTGTTCCAGGGCCGCCAGCAACGCGGGATTGGTGGGCGGGTTTGTATCGCGGATGTCATCCTCGGGCTCGATCAAACCGCGTTGGAAGAAGTGCTTCCAGTAACGATTCACCAGCGCCTTGGCGAAGAATGGATTCTGTTTCGACCCCATCCAATCGGCCAACCGCAGCCGCGGATCTTCGTTCGGAGCGATGGCTGGCACGGCGTCACCGAGTGCCGCGGGTTTAATCGCCGCGCCCGACTTAGGGTTCGTCGCTGTGGCGAGTCCACGCTTGTGAAATATCTGATCTTCACCGCGCGTCGCCGAGGGCTTGCGGCCGACCTGGGTAAAAAATGCCGTCAGAGCGTAATAGTCGTCCTGACTCCAACGCTCAAACGGATGATGATGGCATTGGGCACATTGCATCCGCACGCCCAAGAACAACTGCGCGATGTCCTCGATCTGTTGCTTCGGTTCCTTCACGCGTTTGTACCAAGCGACCGGCGGGTTACCCATCACCGTGCCGGTGGCGGCGAGCAACTCGCGCACAATTTGATCGTACGGCTTATTGGCCAGCAAACTGTCGCGCACCCAGGCGTGAAACGCAAAGTTGGCGGTGATGTCGCTCGTGTCGTCGCGACGATTCTTGAGCATCGCCGCCCATTTCGCGGCAAAGTAGTCGGCGTAGTCGGGCGTCCGCAGCAACGCGTCGATCACTTGCTCGCGCTTGTTCGGCGCTTTGTTAGCCAAGAACGTGGTGGTTTCCTCGGCGGTCGGCAGTCGACCGGCAATGTCGAGTGACACGCGACGAATAAAAGTCGAGTCGTCACAAACCGGCGACGGCGGCACGCCAATCTGCTTTAGGTTGGCGAACAGATGCTCGTCGATGAAGTTCCGCGGCTCGGGAAGTTGCGCGAC
>JAEUIL010000370.1 GCA_016794255.1 Planctomycetaceae bacterium
CGATGCTCGCCACGCCTCCCCGCCCATGATTTTCGATCACGGTTCACGCCGCCAGGCGATCGTCGAGGCCGTTTTAGGCGACGTTTTCGCGGGACGCCTCCGCTCGGGTCAGCACCTGGTGACCCGCGAGTTGGCCACGCGATTCGGCGTGAGCGACACCCCCATTCGCGAAGCGCTCGTCGCCCTGGCCGGCATCGGCGTGATTGAGTTACTCCCCAATCGCGGCGCGGTCGTGCGATCGGTCACCGCCAAAGACGTGCGTGACATTTGCCAACTGCGGCGGGCCCTTGAGTGCGAAGCGGTCCGGATCGCTTGTGGCAAAGTGCCGGCCGACGAACTCGCGTCGCTCGGCGAAGAGTTGCGTCACTTGCAAACCCTGGCTCACGATCCGACCGCGAAGTTTTCCGAGAAGGCGCGAGCGGCCGACAGTCGATTGCACGATCTCGTCATGACTTCGTCGGGCAATCACTATTTGGCCAGCGATCTCAATCGACTCAAGCTGCTCTATCGCGCGTTTCGCGATTTGAATTACACGCAAGACGAAGTCCGTAACGATCGTCGTCGTTTGCTCGAAGAAGCAGGCGAGCATCTCGCGATTGTCGACGCCCTCGTGGCTTGCGATCGCGCCACGGCCGTCAACGCCATGTCGAAACACGTTCGCACCGGCGCCAAGTACTGGTGCCAAGCGATCAAGCACGTGGCGCGTCGTCACGGCGAGCCGCCGGAAGAGCAGAAATAGTGTAGTGGTGGTTAGTTGTTCGTGGTTAGTAACGACAAAGAGCATCGTATGACAGGATTGTTGCTCGCTTGCGGTTTCGCGCGTAGCTACTCTCTCCGCACTTGCTCACAAATCCCTGAGATAGCCCCATGAAACACATCCATTTCATCGTCGCCATCGTCGCCCTGCCGACGCTTGCCTCGGCAGCCGACAAACTGCAATTCAATCGCGATATCCGGCCGATCCTGGCCGACAGATGCTTCGCGTGTCATGGGCCAGACGCCAATCACCGCGAGGCTGATCTGCGGCTGGATGACCGCGCGTCGGCCATCGAGTCGAATGCGATCGTGCCGGGCAAGCTCGACGAGAGCGCGCTCGTCAAGCGGATCTTGAGCGACAATCCGAAGCGGATCATGCCGCCGCCGCACGCCAACAAACCGTTGAGCGCCGAACAAAAGGCGCTGCTCCAGCGCTGGATCGCCGAAGGGGCCGAGTACGAAGGGCATTGGGCGTATCTGCCGCTGAATTATGCACTCGATATTCCCCACCGCAGTAAGATGAACCCGATTGACTCGCTCGTGCTCAATCATCTGACCGCAAAAGGATTGCAACCATCGCCGGAAGCTGATCGCCGCACGCTCGCTCGCCGTCTGAGTTTCGATCTGCTCGGCCTGCCGCCCAAGGTCGAGGATGTCGAAGCATTCGTGAACGACAAATCGCCTGACGCGTATAAACAATATGTGGAACGCTTGCTCGCATCGCCCCATTATGGCGAGCGCATGGCGATCGCTTGGCTCGATGCGGTCCGGTTCGCCGACACGATCGGCTATCACTCGGATAACCCTCGCAACGTTTATCCTTATCGCGACTACGTGATCCGCGCGTTCAACGAGAACAAACCATTCGATCAATTCACGATCGAACAGTTGGCCGGCGATCTGCTACCCAATGCGACTCAGGAACAAAAGGTCGCATCGTGCTTCAATCGCTTGCTGCTGACGACCGAAGAGGGTGGCGCTCAAGCCAAGGATTACGAGGCGCGAATGCTAGGCGATCGCGTGCGGGCCGTGGGAACCGTGTGGCTCGGTCAAACGATCGGCTGTTGTCAGTGCCACGATCACAAGTTCGATCCGCTCACGACGCGTGACTTCTACTCGATGGGGGCGTTTTTTGCCGACGTGCAAGAAGCGGCGATCGGCAAACGCGAGCCCGGCATGCTCGTGCCCGATAAGGCTCAAGAAGCCGAGTTGACTCGCTTGCAAGCGAAGGTCGCCGAGCTGCAACAGGCGCTCGATGCGCCGCGCCCCGAGTGGCAGTCGGCTCAAGCCGCCTGGGAAAAGAGCGTGCTCGCGGCAGTGCAGAGTTCGGCGTGGACGACGCTCAAGCCGACGCAAGCCACGGGCGAACAAGGAACCAGGCTGCAGATCGAAAAGTCCAACGCGCTGTTGGTCGAAGCTCGCGGCGTAAAACCGGCGGATGTTTACACAGTGACCGTGACCACCGCGGCCCAGGGCATCACCGCGATCAAGCTCGACGCTCTGTCGACAGTCGTCGGACAAGGCCCGGGGCGTGCCGCGGATGGGAGCTTTGTGCTCAACGAGATTTCCATCGTCGACGAGCAGAAGCGATCCGTGAAGATTGCCGAAGTACTAACTTCGAGCGAGACGCCCGCGACACCAGCCGCGGCACTGATCGACGGCAAGCGTGACAAGTCGAACGGTTGGAGTCCGGCCCCGGGCTTGGGCGTGGAAGCGAGCGCAGTGCTGATCCTCGCCGAACCCTTTGACGATGGCAAGGAACACACCCTCACGATTCGCATCGAGCAACTCGCGGGCGCGGATCGCACGCTGGGCCGGTTCCGGTTGCAGGCAACCACCGCCGCGAAACCGGCTGACGCGCCGCTCGTCGTGCTACCGCCGGATGACATCCTCGCGATCATCAAGCAGGAGCCAGCTAAACGCAACGCGGCCCAGCAGGCGAAGCTCGCCACGTATTTCCGCAATAGCAGTCGCGAAACCCTCGTGGCTCGTCAGCAACTCGCCGAAGCCAAAGCGGCGCAAACCAATTTCGAGAACAGCGTGCCGCGCTGTTTGATCGCGGTCTCGTTGCCCACACCGCGAACCGTTCGCATTCTACCGCGCGGTAACTGGATGGATGACAGCGGGCCGATCGTGCAGGCCGCCTTGCCCGCGTTTCTGCCGCAGCCGCAGTTAGCCGCCGGTCAAAAGCCGACACGACTCGATTTGGCCCGCTGGATCGTTTCGCCCGAGAATCCGCTGACCGCCCGGGTGTTTGTGAACCGGGTCTGGAAGCAATTCTTCGGCGTCGGCTTGTCCAAAACGCTTGACGATCTCGGCTCGCAGGGTGAGACGCCCGTGCAACCCGTGTTGCTCGATACGCTGGCGTATGACTTTCAAAGCGCCGGTTGGAACGTGAAGAACCTCGTGCGATACATCGTGAACAGTAAGACGTATCGGCAGGTGTCGACCGCGTCGAAGGAGCAGATTGCCCGCGATCCCGAGAACCGCGACTTGGCGCGTCAAAGCCGCTTTCGTCTCGAAGCCGAGTTGGTGCGTGACAACGCGTTGGCGATTTCAGGTTTGCTGGTGCCGAAGATCGGTGGTCCGAGTGTGAAGCCGTATCAGCCCGAGGGATATTGGGAGAACTTGAACTTCCCGACGCGCACCTATCAAGCAGACACCGGCGACAACCAATATCGCCGTGGCTTGTACACCTGGTGGCAACGGTCGTTCTTGCACCCGAGCATGTTGGCGTTCGATGCGCCGAGCCGCGAAGAATGTGCAGCTGACCGTAGTCGCTCGAACATTCCGCAGCAGGCGCTCGTGCTGTTGAACGATCCGACCTATGTCGAAGCCGCTCGGGCTTTTGCTGGTCGCATCATGCGCGACGGCGGCACGACGGTCGACGCGCGGATCGATTGGGCCTGGCGACAAGCGCTTGCCCGTCCACCGCGTGACGACGAACGCCGCGTCGTGGCCGAGGTGTTTGCGAAGCATCACGAGCAATTCGCCAAAGATGCAGTAGCAACTGATGCCTTTCTTAAAGTCGGACAAAATGCCCCGCCAAGCGACATCAGCAAGACCGACCTCGCTGCTTGGACCAGCGTAGCACGGGTCATCTTAAATCTGCACGAAACTATTACGCGCAACTAAGCGAGTCCGTCAAAAGAGCTTACATCATGCATCCGTCTCATCACGAAATCGCACGTCGAACATTCTTAGGGCGCACTGGACTTACCATCGGTGCAGCTGCGTTGGGCACGTTGCTGAATACGTCGTCCACTCGCGCCGCAACCGCGGACAAGTGGCCCGGCGTGATTCAACCGACGCATCATGCTCCCAAAGCGAAACGAGTCATCTGGCTCACGATGGCCGGTGGCCCGTCGCATCTCGAAACCTTCGACTACAAGCCGGAACTGGCCAAGCAACATGGCCAACCGATGCCCGAGAGTTTTACCAAAGGACAGCAGATCGCGCAGTTGCAGGGGCAGAAGCTGAACTGTTTCGGACCGCAACTCGGCTTTAAGAAGTTTGGTCAATCGGGCCAGGAGATTTGCGAGCTGTTCGAGCAGATCGGCACGGTCGTCGATGAGATGTGCATCATTCGCTCGATGACCACCGAGGCGATCAATCACGACCCGGCCCACATGTTCATGAACACCGGCTCGCAAATCGCGGGCCGCCCCTCGATGGGTTCGTGGACGACCTATGGCTTGGGTGCCGAGACCGACGACTTGCCGATGTTTGTCGTGCTCACGTCGCTGGGCAAAGGTGGTCAGAATCAACCGATCGCGGCCCGGCAATGGTCGAGCGGCTTTCTGCCGAGTCGCTTTCAAGGCGTGCACTTGCGCGGCAAGGGAGACCCGGTGTTGTACCTGAGCAACCCGGCGGGCGTGTCGCGCGATCAGCAAGGCGACATCGTCTCGGCCGTGAAAACGCTCAACGGACAACTCGACAGCACGCTGCACGATCCCGAGATCGCCACACGCATCGCTCAATACGAGATGGCGTATCAGATGCAAGCCAGCGTGCCGGAGTTGATGAACGCGGCGAGCGAGCCGCAGTCGGTGCTCGATCTCTATGGTTGCCAGCCGGGCGACGGTTCGTTCGCCGCAAACTGCTTGCTCGCCCGACGATTAGCGGAACGCGGTGTGCGATTCATTCAGCTTTATCACAAAGATTGGGATCATCACGGCGGCGTGAAGGCGGGCGTCGAGCAGAAGGCGGCCGAGATCGATCGAGCCTGCATGGCGTTGATTCGCGACCTGAAGCAACGCGACATGCTGAAAGACACGCTGATCGTGTGGGCCGGCGAGTTCGGCCGGACGCCGATGTCGCAAAGTGGCACCGGTCGCGACCATCACAACAAGGGCTTTTCGATTTGGATGGCGGGCGGTGGCGTTAAGGGTGGCCTGAGCTACGGCGCGACCGACGAACTCGGCTACGCGGCGATCAAGGACGTGGTCAACGTTCACGATGTCCACGCGACGATGCTGCACCTGCTGGGAATCGATCATCAGCGATTCTCGTTCAAGTTCCAGGGACTCGATGCCAAGCTGACTGGCGTCGAAGGGGCGCGCGTGTTGAAGGAGATTCTGGCGTGAGTGTACGAACGAAGCGATCGACTCTGCTCACGGGCTTCGCGCTCGGTTTGCTGATGGCGGCGAATCCGCTCTCGGCAACCGCAGTCGACTTTGCCCACGACATCTTGCCCGTGCTCAAGAATCGCTGCGCGGCGTGCCACACGAATGGCGTGTACAAGGGTGGCGTGAATTTCGACACCCGCGAGACGACGTTGCGTAGTAAATCGCTGACGCCGGGCAAGAGCGGCGAGAGTGCGTTGATGGAGCGTGTGCTGTCGACCGATCCCGAGGTGCGGATGCCCCCCAAGGGAGACGCGATCTCGCCCAAGGAAATTGCGGCGTTCAAAGCGTGGATCGACGCGGGGGCCGAGTGGCAGCCGGGGTTTACGTTCGGCAAGACGGGGCAATCGCAGCCGCTCGAGTTGCAACCGCCGAAGCTGCCGCCTGCGGTCGCTGGTCGCGAGCACCCGGTCGATCGGCTCGTGGACCAGCATCAACAGCAACACCGTGTCACCCGCACAAAGCCGCTCGATGACGACGCGTTTCTCCGCCGGGTGTCACTCGACCTCGTCGGCTTGCTCCCCTCGGCGAACATTGCCCGCGAGTTTCATGACGACACGTCGGCGGACAAACGGGCCAAGCTCATCGACCGTTTACTCGACAATCGTCGGGCCTATGCCGAGCACTGGCTCACGTTCTGGAACGACGTCCTTCGCAACGACTATGCGGGCACCGGCTACATCGACGGCGGTCGCAAGGCGATCAGCGATTGGTTGTATAAGTCGCTCGTCGATAACAAACCGTACGACCAATTCGTCCGCGAGCTGATGCTGCCACGCGGCGATGCCGAGGGGTTCATCAAGGGGCTCAAATGGCGCGGTCGGGTCAACGCCAGTCAGGTGCCCGAGATTCAGTTTGCCCAGAACGTCTCGCAAGTGTTCCTGGGCATCAACATGAAATGTGCTTCGTGTCACGACAGCTTTATTGACGTCTGGAAGTTGGAAGACGCCTACAGCATGGCCGCGGTGATCGCCGAGCAACCGCTGGAAATACATCGCTGCGACAAAGCCACGGGCAAAATGGCGCAAGCCTCGTTCCTGTGGCCCGAGTTGGGGACGATCGATCCGAAGCTGCCCCGGGATGAACGGCTGAAACGGTTTGGCGAATTGCTCACGTCGCGCGATAACGGTCGGTTGGCGCGCACGATCGTCAATCGGCTTTGGCATCGCCTGCTGGGCCGTGGCATCGTGCAACCGGTCGACATCATGGCGAACCCGCCGTGGAGTCCCGAGTTACTTGAGTATCTCGCGATCGACCTCGTCGAACATGGCTACGACTTGAAACGGACCATGCGGTTGATCGCGACATCGGCGACGTATCAGTCGCAGACAGCGCCGCCGCAAGATGTCGATAGCGACGACTACGTCTTCCGCGGTCCATTGTCGAAACGCCTGACCGCCGAGCAGTTTTTGGACGCGATCTACGACGTGACGAACACCGCGCCGACGAAAGCCGTGCTCGCCACGGGCGAACGCGACGGACAACCGATTCGTGCGTCGCTCGTGATCGCCGATGCGCTGCAACGTTCGCTCGGTCGGCCCAATCGCGAACAGGTCGTCACGACTCGGCCCGAGGAGTTGAGCACCCTGCAAGCCCTCGATCTGAGCAACGGCCAAGTGATGAACGAACTCGTGTTGCGTGGTGCCAAGCATTGGCGCGGCCGCGAAAAGAATGCATCGAGCGAGCAGCTTTGCCGCGAGATTTATCGTGCCGCGCTCGGCCGAGCGCCGTCGAACGACGAGCTAGCCGTAGCCCGTGAGTTGGTCGGCGAACCCGTGGCCGACACGGGCGTGGCCGATCTGCTGTGGACTGTGTTTATGTTGCCCGAGTTTCAGGTGATCCGATGATGCGTAGCGCAGAACACTCGCCCCACTCGCCCGAACGTCGCGAGTTTTTGAAACAATTGTCGGCCGGCGCTCTGGCGGCGTGGACCGCGGGAGAACCGCTTTTTGCTCAAGCGAACGAAGCGGACGATAAGATCGAGCAGCCGAAAGCGACCGCCGATGCGTGCATTCTGCTGTGGATGGGGGGCGGCATGGCGGCGCCCGAGACGTTCGATCCGAAACGCTACGCACCGTTCGAGAATGGCCTGCCGGTCGAAAAGATCCTCAGCACCTTTCCCGCGATCGACACGACGCTCGACGGCGTGAAGATCTCGGCCGGGCTTGAAAACATTGCCCAAGTCATGGATCGCGCGACGCTCATTCGCTCGCATGTGCAACCCGACTTGGGCAATATCTTGCACTCGCGGCATCAGTATCACTGGCACACGGGCTATGTCCCACCGCAAACGGTCGCCGCCCCGCACTTGGGAGCGTGGATGGCTCGTTTGCTCGGCCCGCGCAATCCGGCGATGCCGGCGTTCATCGATATTGGTCAACGGCTCGAGGGGGTCGGCGAGAAGGAAGAGCTCAAGGCGTTTCACACCGCGGGCTTCTTAGGAACCGAGTTCGGACCGTTCTTGCTGCCCTATCCAGACCAAGCGATCGACGCCGTACGACCGCCCAAAGGGATGACGCCCGAGCGGTTCGAGGCGCGGTATCGCAAGTATCGTGAACTGGTCGAACGGAGCCCGATAGGCGAGCGCGGCAGTGATTTTCAGAAGGAATCGATGTTGCGCGCGATGGAGAACGCGTACCGCTTGCTCAGTTCGCCGGAACGCAAGGCGTTTGATCTGACGCTCGAGCCGAAGGCGAGTTTCGATCGCTACAACACCGGCCGGTTTGGTCAGGGCTGTTTGCTCGCGCGACGACTGGTCGAATCGGGCGCCAGGTTCATCGAGGTGACCACCGAGTATGTGCCGTTCTTGCACTGGGATACGCACGAGAATGGCCATGAGACGGTTCAGCGACTTAAGTCGGAAATCGATCGGCCGATCGCGCAGTTGATTCGCGATCTCGAGGAACGTGGATTGCTGGAGCGAACCTTGGTCATCATCGCCAGCGAGTTCAGTCGCGACATGATGATCGAAGGTGTGCCGGGCAGCACGGCGCGGGATCAATCGCGGGCGAAGACCGATGTCTTGAAAGAAGCCAAGCACTACGGGCTGCACCGCCATTTCACCGGCGGCACGTCGGTCGTGATGTTCGGCGGCGGAATGAAACGAGGCTTCGTCTACGGTGAGACCGCCGACGAGCGTCCGTTGGTCGCCACGAAGAACCCGGTCAGCGTGAGCGATCTGCACGCGACGATCTTCACCGCGATGGGCATCTCGCCCAAGACGCTGTTGACCGTGGAAAAGCGACCGTTCTACGTCACCGAAGATGGCAAGGGACAAGCCGTGCAGCAACTGTTCGCGTGAGACATGCTTCGCGAGTCACGCCCGATCGGCGCTTGGAAGCTGTTTAACGATCTTGTCGGAAATCCGCGACTTCGTTCAATCCGCTTGTCGACTCCCCCTTGGAGTCCATCTGAGCTGAAGACGTGGTTTCAACTTTCTGCATGGTAGGCGGGGCCTGACCCGCTTTGGGGCCCAGCGGTGACCTCCGCGCCACCACATGGAAACCAGGACGGAACTGTGCCACGCCGCTCGTGTCATAAGTATCTGCGTAATACGACGAATCGGCGGCGTCACGGCCGATTCCGCGACAATAATCCCATTTGTCGAAAATGGGTTCGTCGATCATCGCCAAGCCGTTTTCACGGAACAGCTCTTCCCACCATTCACGTGGCTCAATCGTCACGTGGTAATGCACGCCATTGACTTCATCGTCATACGTGGCCACCGAACCGACGAAGATGCCGTCGTCCGTCAAGTGTTCGCGAATGGTCGCGATGAGCGTTGGCAATCGCTCTGCGGAAATGTGCTCGAGGACTTCCCACATGGAAATCACGTCTGCCTGAAACGGCTTCTGCGACGCGCTGTCCGTAAGCGTAAAGGGGCGCGAGATATCGCACGTGTAAAGATTGTTCGGGATCGTGCGCCACTCCGCTCGCAAGTTTCGCCGCGAGTAGTCGGAGCCCTCCAATCCAATCGCGAGATGTCCGCGCACGAGGAAATCAAAGACCAGACCGCCGCCGGCGCAACCCATATCGATGTACTTCAGCTTGCGTCCAAAGTGACGCTCGCACGCGGCTACAAATCGCGGCCAACGGGTATTGTCATCCTTGGTTCCGCGCGGATCGGTATGGTCGACGGAATCCGCGGCGACGGGGTACTGGGTATTCAAGGTCACCGGCGGTTGCGCCGCGTGAGAATTTACCGCCATCAAGAGAGCTGCCAGATCTGCGTTGCGAAACTCGAAGTTCTCCCGCAACTGAGCGATCAGATGCTGCTGCGAACCCAGTTGCCGATTGAGCGTCTGCAGGATCATGACCATGCGGTTGAAGTTATTAACCAACTGCTTCATTTCGTGAGTCGTGAGCGTTGGCAAGGCGTCGGTTCCTTCGATGACCTCCGCAGCGGACGTGGCGTTGAGCAGTTTGCCATCATCGCTATGCGTGGAACTGGCCGGTGCCACGAAGCTGTGCCCGCAAACCACGCATGTTCCCTGTCTGCCCGCAAATTGGTCGTCCACTCGCAAATCAGCATTGCAAGCCGGGCATTTGAAAAAAATCATGGGTAAATCCACTTTCGTTTATTAGAGAGTGCGCGCGAAGCATTGGCCTTCCCACGGCCCCACCGACGTGCCTTGCCGCGATGACTGGCCCCCTGGGTGGGGTGCGACTTATTGACCTAGTCTAATCATTGGGAACAAAAGCAAAGCACTCAGGTCCATGAAAATATCGCCATAATTTAGGCAATCCGAGTGAGCTAATTGGACCGACCATTACAATCGGACCGACTTTCTGTAGACAGATGCCATGATCTTCAAATAAACTGTGCCTGATCCTTTCCTGCCGGTCGCATACCCGCCTCAGCTTCCCACCTTGAGGGCTTCCACGATGCTTTCCTTCTTCGATCACCATGGACGCTCCGGTCGGCGTGAGTTTCTACGGGCAGGAAGCATCGCCATGGGGGGGCTCGGTCTTGCTGACATGCTGGCCTTCAAAGCCTGGGCCGGTGCCAGCGGCAGTGAATTCGTCAAGGACAAGGCCGTGGTGTTCCTGTTCATGCACGGTGGACCAAGCCAGTACGAGACATTCGATCCCAAGCTCGGCTCGGCCCCGGCGGGCATCCATTCGGTGACCGACGAGATTGATACCGCGATCCCCGGCATCACGTTCGGCAGTACGTTCCCCAAGTTGGCCAAGCTTGCCGATCGGTTCACGATCGTTCGTTCCTACCGACCGGGCGATGCCAATCACGACATAAAGCCGATCGTCAGCGCCAACACGACCAAGACCAGCCTGGGTGCCGTTTACTCACGCGTCGCAGGAGCTACGCATCCGCGGACCGGTGTGCCACGCAGTTGCTCGCTGTATCCCAACGCGGTTGATGAGTCGTGTCGCACCACGACGATGAACTTCGGCAACTTCAGCGAGCCCGGCGCGGTCGGCACGGCCTATGCGCCATTCGTTCCGGGCGGTGGCGGCACGCTGCAGGAAAACATGCGATTGAACATGGCCCGTACACGGCTCGACGATCGCCGGGCACTGCTCGCTCAGCTCGATGTGATTCGTCGCTCGATCGACGCCGGCGGTTCGATGGCGGGCCTTGATAAAATCCAGCAGCAGGCGTTCGACACGATTGTCGGCGGTGTCGCTGATGCGTTTGATCTCTCGAAAGAAGACCCGCGCGTTATCGAGAAGTACGACACCGCTCGGCTCATGACGCCCGATCAAATCAGCCGCAAGTGGAACAACTACAACAACTACGTCGATCACGGCAAGTCGCTCGGCAAGCTGATGCTGTTGGCCCGGCGGCTGTGCGAGGCGGGCTGTGGTTTCGTGACCGTGACCACGAACTTTGTGTGGGACAATCACGCCGACTCGAACAACGCGGGTGTCGAAGAAGGGATGCAGTACTGCGGCGTGCCGTTTGACCACGCCGTGGCCACGTTCCTCGAAGATCTCGACGCGCGTGGACTCAACGACAAGATCATGCTCGTCTGCTGTGGCGAGATGGGCCGCACGCCGCGGGTCAACGCTCGGGGCGGACGCGATCACTGGGGCAATCTGGGACCGCTGCTCTTGGCCGGGGCGGGCGTGGGCCGCGGCAAGGTCGTGGGCCAATCTACGCGTGACGGCGGCGATCCGCTCACCGAGCCCGTGACGCCCAAGCATCTGATCGGCACTATCATGCATACGCTCTTCGAGCCGGGGCTGGTCCGTTTGCAACGCAATCTGCCGATCGACGCGGTCAAGGCAGTCACCGACTTCGCGCCGATTCCGCTGTAGGGTGATGGACGCGAAAATCCTGCGGTTTTGGCTTCGTGGCCCCGGGTTCAAAATCCTCGTCCGGCAGGTTAGAATCGCGAGCTTTCCACTTGTTACTCGCGACCTGCTTTGCAAAGGACTACCCCCTTGGCCTCTAAGAATCTGAAATTGGCCGTCATTGGCGGCGATGGCACCGGACCGGAAGTGACCCGTGAGGCGCTCAAAGTATTGTCGGCCGTCGCGAAGCTCGAAGGGTTCACGTACACGACGCAAGATTTCGACTGGGGTGGCGAGCGGTACCTGCGCACGGGCGAGACGTTGCCGGCCGGTGGTGTCGACGAGTTGCGGAAGTTTGACGCCGTGTTCCTCGGTGCCGTCGGCCATCCCGATGTGAAGCCTGGCATTCTCGAAAAGGGCTTGCTCCTCGAACTCCGCTTCCAGATGGACCAGTACATCAATCTCCGCCCCGTGCAGTTGTTCCCGGGCGTCGAGACTCCGCTCGCTGGCAAAACGCCGGACGACATCAACTTCGTCGTTGTTCGTGAGAACACCGAAGACCTGTACTGCGGCGTGGGTGGTTTTCTGAAGAAGAACACGGCGGACGAAGTCGCCACGCAATCGGCGGTGTATACCCGAAAGGGTTGCGAACGCTGCATTCGTTGGGCGTTTGAGTATACCCGCAAGCGCAACAATCCCAAGGGGAAGAAGCTCACGCTCGTCGCCAAGACCAACG
>JAEUIL010000371.1 GCA_016794255.1 Planctomycetaceae bacterium
CCGCGAGTCGGAGAGTGGTTCAAAAATTTCGCCGCCACCTTCGCCGCGGGTTACGAATGCGACGTCAGCCTCGCCACCAGCTGACGTAAAAAGATGGATCGCGCCGCCGCAGCCGAAGGTTTCATCATCGGGATGCGGCGCGAGCACCAAGATTGGTCGACTTGCTCCATAGAGGCCAGACATCGAGTACTTCCCCAGCCCAGGTGACACAAGCGGGCGACGTTCGCCACGCATGTCGTATGCCCCTGACCACAACGCAAAGACGGTACCGTACTAATCCCTTAATCTTCTAAACTTCTAGAATCACCCAAAGAGAGGCCAGGCACGACAATTTGTCGTGATGCCAAGGGAAATGTCGCACTTGCGGCAAGGGAATTCGCCCCCCGGAAAAAGTCACGTTCAGAACTGGCGTTTCAGCTGGGGGCCGTGGCGGTCAGGTGCTGTGACAAAATGTCAGATTTTGAAGGGTCGCACTACGACATTCTTGGCGACTAAATCGCTCAAAGCGCGTTTCCTACGTATTTTCGACGTTGGTCCGATATTTGCCCTTCAGACCGTTCATCTTTTCGGAAGTTCTTTCCTTTGGTCTGACAGAGTGGCGATTCTATGGCTAAGCGACCACGAATTTCACTGTGCATGATCGTACGAGATGAGAGCCACAACTTGGCCGAGTGCGTCGGTCCGGTGCGTGACTTGTTTGATGAAATCGTGATCGTCGATACGGGCTCGGTTGATAACACGCGCGACCTCGCCAAGGAACTCGGAGCAAAGGTTGTTGATTTTCCTTGGTGCGACGATTTTGGTGCCGCGCGGAACGCTTCGCTCGACAATGCCACGGGCGACTATATTTTTTGGCTGGATGCCGACGACAGGATCGACGCAGCCAACCGTGAACAATTGGCTCAGTTGTTCGCCTCGCTCGATGAAACGCCGACCGCCTATGTGATGGCGACACATTGTCACTTCTGGCACGCTTCGATGCCCGTGCGAAAGGTGACTCACGCCCGGCTGTTTCCTAACCATCCCGAAGCCCGCTATGTCTACCGCGTGCACGAGCAAATCCTCCCGCAGTTGCAAAAATACGGTTGCCAAATTGAACACACGGGCATTGTGATTGATCACGTCGGCTATAAGGACGAGGCGACCCACAATCGCAAAGCGCTCCGTGATCTGCGGCTCGTCAAAATGGACTACGCCGCCCATCCCGACGATCCGATCGTATTGTTTGAATTGGGTATCACCTACCTGCGCATGGAGCATCACAACGATGGCTTGATGTACTTGCTCCGCAGCTTGAAGGTCATAACCAAGGCCGAGGACTGGGTTCGCAAGCTGTACTTGTCTATCGTGACGACCCTGGTGCGGCTCGGACGCAGTGCAGAAGCCAACTCGATGGCATTGCAAGGTCTGCAAAACTTCCCGTACGACGCATCGTTGTTGATGGAGTATGCCTCGCTGGCTCTGACCGGCGGGGACTATATCGGCGCGGAACAGGCATTGCGTCGTGTGTTGTCGCGCCGCGATACCAACCACCTCAGCCTGGCCGAGCCAGTTGCCGGTGTCGAACAGGACGCGCGTCGCAACTTGGCGACGGTCTATCGCATGCAGGGTCGCTTGGCCGAGGCCGAGCAAATCCTCCAGCAGCTCTTGGCTGATGAGCCGGAGTACACCTGGGGTTGGTTGTCGCTCGGATACCTGTATTTGCAACGCGGGCACCTCGAACAGGCCAAACTCACCGCGCGGCGTTTGGAACGCTGTCCGCTCGGAACCGCGTACGCGCTCTGTTTGCTGGCCGAAGTTGATAAGACCGAAGGGCGTTACACCGCCGCATTAAACAACCTAACGAAAGCTCGCGAAGTCGCGCCTCAACTGCCGTTGGTGAGAATCGTGCGCCTCGAGACCGTCGTGGCGATGCAAGCCGGCTTGGAAGATGTCGCGATCGCCGCGCATGAGGTGTTGCAGGTCGATCCGAGCAACGAGGCCGCGCGGCAAGTGATGGCCGAGATTCAAGCGGCACAAACGCAAAGTCAATTGCGTTCGGCACTGACCAGCTCGATTGCGTTCGACTCGTCGATGCGGATCCCGACGTACACGTAAGCCCCGTCTGCAATCGCAAGCCCTTTCAAGTTGCCCTTCATAGCCGGCGGTCTGAAAAAACCCCGGGATGTCGCGAATTTTGGAGCTTCGCGGCACCCCGGGGTTCGTTGTTGTTATTACACTTGTGGCCGAGCAAGTCGCTCGACTAACGTTCAAACGCCGAGTCAAACGCCCGACCACTCGGCTTGAAGTCCCACTTGCGAACGTTCTCGCAAGCCTCACGGGCACCGTGTTCGCGGTCCATGCCCATGTCTTCCCATTCGACGCTCAACGGGCCGTCGTAGTTCGCGGCGTTCAAAGCCCGCATGATCTCTTCGAAGTTCACGCCACCGCGGCCCGGCGAGCGGAAGTCCCACCCGCGGCGCGGGTCGCCGAAGTTCAAGTGACTGGCCAAGATGCCCGAGCGGCCGTTGAGCGTGACGATGGCGTCCTTCACGTGCACGTGGTAAATGCGATCCGGAAACGCGCGAATGAACTCGACTGGGTCGACACCCTGCCAAATCAAGTGGCTTGGGTCGAAGTTGAACCCGAACTCGGGTCGATAGTCCACGGCCTTCAATGCCCGTTCAGCGCTGTAGATATCGAAGGCGATCTCGGTCGGATGCACTTCGAGGGCGAACTTCACACCGCACTCGGCGAACACATCGAGAATCGGGTTCCAGCGTTCAGCGAATTGTGCGTAACCGTCGTCGAGCCACTTTTGCGGCACCGGCGGGAACGAGTAGAGCAAATGCCAGATGCTCGAACCGGTGAAGCCGTTGACCACGCCCACGCCCAGCTTCTGCGCCGCGCGCGCGGTGTTTTTCATCTCTTCGATCGCCCGGGCATTGACGCCGGCCGGCTTGCCGTCGCCCCAGATATAGGGCGGAATGATCGCCTTGTGCCGTTCGTCGATAATGTCGCACACGGCTTGGCCCACGAGGTGAGCGCTGATCGCGTACACCTGCAGATCGTTGCGTTCGAGCAAGTCACGCTTGGCCGCGCAGTAACCGGCGTCGTTGATCGCTTTATCGACCTCGAAATGGTCGCCCCAGCAGGGGAGTTCGATCCCGTCGTAGCCAAACTCTTTGGCCTTGCGGGCCATCGTTTCGATCGGCAGGTCGGCCCATTGACCAGTGAACAACGTGACGGGACGTCCCATGTGCGGCAGCTCCTGAGGCAGCGATGAAATACAGAAAAAACTAGTTCGAGCGGGTAGCCCCGACATTGTGCCAAATCCATGGCCATTGACAACGGGGGCCACGCGGTTGTCGGTCAGAAACCAGTCGCATACGCCCCGAAACTCGCTAGAATGCGAGCGACCTGCTGAAAACGCATTCCGCACGAACCGCCCCATCCCGCCTTAATCAGAACAGCTTGGCCCGATGAAAACCCTGAAGATAGCGTTGTATCCCGGCGACGGGATTGGCCCGGAAGTGATTCGCGAAGCGGTTCGTGTGATTCGCGCGGTCGAGTCGGCCGAGAAGAGTTTCCGCATGGAGACCACCGAGCTCGATTGGGGCTACGAGCTGTGGCGACGCACCGGCAAGGTCGTACCCGACAATTTCCTCGACATCGTGCGACCGTTCGACGCCATCTTGCTCGGTGCGGTCGGTTGGCCCGCCGACGTGCCCGATCACATCACGCTCGCGCCGCTGGTGAAGATTCGCCAGACGTTCGATCAATACGCCTGCGTGCGGCCCGTGAAACTCTATCCGGGCGTGCGCAGCGTGTTGGCCGGCAAGGGACCGCAGGATATCGACTTTGTCGTGATCCGTGAGAATAGCGAAGGCGAGTACGTCGACTCGGGCAGTCGGTTTCATGTGGGTCGACCGGACGAGTTCGCGTTACAAACCGCGATTCACACCCGCCGCGGCGTCGAGCGGATCATGCGATTCGGTTTCGAGATGGCCCGCAAGCGGCGGAAGAAGCTGACGATGGCCACGAAGAGCAACGCCCAGCGGTACGCATATGTGCTGTGGGACGAAGTGCTCGAGCAACTTCGCGGCGACTATCCGGATGTCGAGTCCGAGAAGCAGCATTGCGACGCGCTGGCGATGAACTTCGTGCGTTGTCCGGAACGGTTCGATGTGGTCGTGGCGTCGAATTTGTTCGGCGATTTGCTCACCGACTTGGGCGGCATTATCGGCGGCGGCTTGGGTTTGGCCCCCAGCACGAACACCAATCCCGAGCGGCAGTTTCCCTCGATGTTCGAGCCGGTCCATGGCTCGGCACCCGACATTGCCGGTCGCGGCATCGCCAACCCCGTTGCGGCCGTGCTGAGCGCCGCGATGATGTTCGACTGGCTCGAGTTGCCCGCCGTTGCCAATCGCATTCGCGCCGCGGTCGAAAAGACACTCGCCGCCGGGCACGCGACGCCCGATCTCGGCGGAAAACTCACGACCGAGCAACTCGGGGAGCAGATTGCTCAGGCGGTTTAAGACGAAGAACCACCGTCAATCCTTTGTCTTCCGTAGGGCGGGTCTCCAGTCCCGCCCAAGTCCCTTCATAGGGGCATGGACGCGACAGGCGACCCGTCCTACGGCAGACCTCATAGCCGACTTTACGCCAGCAGTTCCTTGATCGGTCGCTGTAACTCGACGCCGGTCAACCGCGCATCGAGCCCTTGGAACTTGTAGCTGAGCCGTTCGTGATCGATGCCGAGGCAGTGCAAGATTGTGGCATTCAGATCGTTCACGTGCGTCGGCTTGTCGACAATGTTGTAACTAAAATCGTCGGTCTCGCCGTAGACCTGGCCTCCCTTGATGCCGCCGCCAGCGAGCCACATGCAGAAGTTCCGCGGATGATGATCGCGACCATAGTTCGTCTTGGTCAGCGTGCCTTGCGAATACACCGTTCGGCCGAACTCGCCACCCCAAACCACCAGCGTTGAGTCGAACAACCCCTTCTGCTTCAGATCGGTGAGCAAGGCTCCGATCGGTTGGTCCGTGTCCTCGCATTGCAGCCGCAGGTCGCTGGGCAGATTGCCGTGTTGATCCCAACCACGGTGCAACACCTGCACCATCCGCACGCCCCGTTCGACGAGTCGCCGGGCAAGCAGCGCACTGGCGGCAAACGTGCCCGGCTGCGTCACCTCCGAGCCGTACATGTCGAGCGTCGCCTGGCTTTCTTGCGACAGATCGGTCAGTTCCGGCACGCTCGACTGCATGCGAAACGCCATCTCGTATTGCTGAATGCGCGTCTGAATCTCGGGATCGCCAAATTGCTCGAACGTCTGCTGATTGAGTTGCGACAGCGTATCGAGCATCGCCCGACGATGACGGGCATCGACGCCGGTCGGGTTCTGGATATACAGCACAGGATCGCCCACACTGCGCAGCGCCACACCGGTGTGTCGCGTCGGCAGAAACCCGCTGCTCCACATTCGCGTGAACAATGCCTGGGCCATCGACTTCGATTTCCAGGTCGGCGTCAGGACCACAAACGCGGGCAGATTGTTGCTCTCGGCCCCTAAGCCGTACGAAACCCACGAGCCGAGCGATGCAAAGCCCGGCACTTCGCGGCCGGTCATGACAAACGTACACGCCGGATCGTGGTTGATCGCGTTGGTGTGGACTGTTTTGATCACCGCGAGATCGTCGACATGTTTCGCCGTGTGCGGCAGCAACTCACTGACCCACGTGCCGCATTGTCCGTGCTGAGCAAACTTGAATAGCGACGGTGCGACCGGAAATCGTGCCTGACCGCTGGTCATGGTCGTGATCCGCTGATTGTTGCGGATCGAGTCGGGCAGTTCTTCGTCATAATGCTTTTGCAACTGCGGCTTGTAGTCCCACAAGTCCATCTGCGCCGGGCCACCGTTCATGTGCAGATAAATGATCGCCTTCGCCTTGGGTGCAAAATGCGGCAAACCGGGCAGCGGCGGCTGCACACGCGGTTGAACCTTGGCGATCTCCGGCGCGGCCGCGAACACCGACCGGCCCGCGAGCAGCGACAACGCCGCACCCCCGAGACGAATGCCGTTCGCGCCAAAGAATTGCCGGCGGGTAAGCTGCTCTAGAAAGTCACGCATCATGGGTAAGCTCGCTTGTCAACCAAGGGAAAGACAGGCTAACCACAGAGGCACAGAGGACACAGAGAGGAAAAGCAAGGCAGAGATTCGCGACAACCCATCGTCGAGTTTGGTACAAATTTGAATCTCCTACAAACTCTCGCCGACAACGCTCCATCTACTACTTGGCTCTTCCTCTCTGTGTCCTCTGTGCCTCTGTGGTTAGCCCGTCTTCTTTCTACTGTCTCGTCACCGTCTCATCCAAATTCAACACCAAATTCGCCGTCAGCGTCCACGCCGCGGTCTCGACCGGCGGGGCGACGCCTTGCGGTTGCGACTCGCCCACGCGAATCGCTTGCTCGGCCGACTTGGGATCGGCCTGGTACAGCTTCAACTGCGTCTCGAACGCTTGCCGCACGAGCTTCAACTCGCGCTCCGTCGGTTGCCGCGACAACACGACACGATACAGGTACCGCACCCGCGAATCGGCATCGCCGCCTCCCTCGCGAATCGTCCGCTCGGCTAACGCCCGGGCGGCCTCGAAGTGCTGCACGTCGTTCATCAACTGCAACGCTTGCAGCGGCGTGTTGCTCCGTTCGCGGCGGGTGCAAAATTGCTCGCGATTGGGTCCGTCGAAGTTCGACATGAACGGCGGCGGAGCGGTCCGTTTGAGGAACGCATAAATGCTGCGGCGATACAGGGCCGCGCCGTGATCTTGCAGATAATAACGCGTATTGCTGTCGCCATAGCCAACCGGTTCCCAGATGTTTGGCGGTTGATACAGCTTCACACCCCGGCCGCCCATTTCGAGATTGATCAACCCGCTGACAAACAACGCGTTGTCGCGAATCTGCTCGGCATCGAGCCGGAAACGAGCGCCTCGGGCCAACAATCGATTCTCGGGATCCTCGGTTCGCAACTCGGCGGTGACTCGCGATTGTTGACGAAACGTCGCCGAGGTCACGAGTTGCCGCATGAACCGCTTCACGTCCCAGCCGTGGTCGCGGAAATCGATCGCGAGCCAATCCAAGAGTTCCGGATGACTCGGCATCTCGCCCTGCGAGCCGAAGT
>JAEUIL010000395.1 GCA_016794255.1 Planctomycetaceae bacterium
GTGACGTTCGCGATTGAGAAATGATTCGCGCGTCGCTCGACTAACTCAACGGAATGCGCAGACCGTCGTAGGCCAGTTCCATGCCGCTGGGCAATTGCGCGTTGGTCGGGGCGTGCGGCAGGTCATGCGTCATGTGTGTGAAATACGTGCGGCGAGCGCAGACACGCCGCGCGGCGTCGATCGCCTCCGACAAGCTGTAATGCGTCGGATGCGGTTTCGTCCGCAAAGCGTCGAGCACGAGCACATCGAGGCCTTCGAGCAGCGGCCAAGTCTCGTCCGGAATGCGATTCGTATCGGTGCAGTACGCCACGTTCCCCACGCGAAAGCCGAGCACGTCGAACGAGCCGTGATGCAGCCGCAGGGGCACAATGGTCTGGCCCAGCAACTCAAACGGTTCGAGGCCAATCCGCTGGAACGTCAACTGCGGGATCGAGCCCGAGTGCGGCGAACGCGGCGGTAGAAACGCGTAGTCAAAGCTCTTGCGGATCCGTTCTTCGACATGAGCTTCGCAGTACAACGGCACTGGCCCACCGATCGCGAACGGCATGATCCGCAGATCGTCGAGCCCGAAGATGTGGTCGGCGTGCTCGTGGGTATAAATCACCGCATGAACGACATCGATCCGTTCACGGAGCAGTTGCAGCCGCAGGTCCGTGGGGGTGTCGATCAACGCCGTCCCGCCGGGCAAACCGAGCGCCACTCCCGTGCGGGTGCGATTGTCGTGCGGGTCGGTGCTCTCGCACGTCGCACAATGACAGCCCAAGAGCGGCACTCCCGTCGAGGTGCCCGTGCCGAGCAACACCATGTGGCCACGCAGATCAGTCATCGGTCGCAAACTTGTCAGAAAGGGAAAGATCGCAGAGGCGTGGCGATTGTCGTTGCTCAGAACGCGTTATTCGCTCGGCTCGAAGAACATCAGATGCTGCCACGGCAGTCCGTCGAATTGCTCGACGAGCTTGAATCCGTTGGGCGTCAGTTCCTTGAGTACCTGCTGCTTGCTCATCTTATGCTCGGGCCGAATCGGCACATTCTCATCTTCTTCGCGAAACTCGACAAGCACCAGACGCCCCTTGGGACGCAAGGCCTTGCGAATCGCACGCAACATGTGTTCGGGATGCGAGAACTCGTGATACACATCGACGCACAGCACGAGATCAACACTGCCCGCCGGCAAATGCGGATCGGTGAGCGAGCCGAGGATCGGTTTGACGTTCGTGATCTCGGCTTGTTTGGCGGCTTCGCGCAGTAGCGTGAGCATCTCGGGCTGGATATCGACAGCCAGGATTTTGCCCTGCGGACCGACGAGTTTGGCCAGCTTGAGCGTGTGGTAGCCGTTGCCACAGCCCATGTCGCAAATAGTCTGGCCGGGCTGCACCTTGAGCTGCTTGATCATCGCCGCGCCATCTTCTTCTCGTTCGCGCGATTCTCGAACCAGCCACGGAGCGCCGGCGAAGTGCATCGTCTGCGCGATCTCACGCCCCATGTAGACTTTGAGCGCCGGCGGCACATCGTCGGCCCCCGCAGCCACGCGATTCGCCATGCTCAGCAGGCCGGCCAACACGACGATCGATTGCAGCAGACGCATCATCGGGAAATTCCATACGGCAGAGAAACTTGACTTGTGACGGACAGCTTAACCGCGGATGGAAATCGTGTCCAAGCGGGACGGCTTTCCCGGGCAGCGTGGTCGATTCCCACAAGTTTTGGCCTTACCGGCGTCGCAGCACCGCCTGACGCTCGTTGAGCGAGGTTGCTACAATGCGATCGTCGGACCCCGTTTCTGTTCGTTGAGGGAGATCGCACCGTGCCGCTTGTTCGCGATGAGTTTTTGACCATGCTCCGCTGTCCGGTCGAGCGCCAGAGCGTGTCGTTGGCCGACGACGCGTTGGTGCAGTCGTTGAATGCCGCCATCAGTGCCGGTCGCCTGAAGAACAAAGGGGGTGATGCGATCGCCAAGCCGATCGACGGCGCGCTTGTGCGGCAAGATCGGGTCGTCGCGTATCCGATCGTCGATGGCATCCCGGTGATGCTGGCTGACGAGGCGATCGTGCTCGATCAAGTCGCGTCATCGGCCCGCTAAGGTGAACCGAATCATGTCGAAAACCATCTTTCAAAAGATTATCGATCGCGAGATCCCGGCGAAAATCGTCTACGAAGACGAGCAATGTCTCGCCTTTCACGACGTCGCGCCGCAAGCGCCGATCCACGTGCTGGTGATTCCGAAACGTCCGATCCCGTCGTTGGCGGTCAGTCAGGCGGGAGACACGAGCTTGCTCGGCCACTTGCTCTGGGCGGTCAAAGAGATCGCCGTGCGGTTGCAACTCGACAAGGGTTATCGCGTGGTGGTGAACTGCGGACCGGACGGCGGACAGTCGGTCGATCATTTGCATCTGCATTTGCTCGGCGGTCGCCAGATGGCCTGGCCCCCGGGCTAAGTTCGGTTTCAGTAAGACGTTCCACGATTGATCTCTTGACGGGTTTGCATGCATGTTACGTCGGATGTTCAAAGGCAAGATTCACCGCGCGACGGTCACCGAGGCTGACCTGAACTACGAGGGGAGTCTGACGCTCGACGAGTTGCTGCTCGAAGCGGCCGACATCTTGCCCGGCGAGCAGGTGCATGTCTGGAACGTCACGCGCGGTACCCGGTTCACCACGTATGCCATCGTCGGCGAACGTGGCTCGGGCGTCGTGTGCGTGAATGGTGCCGGCGCCCACTTGGCCAAGGTCGGTGACATTATCATTGTCGCCACGTTCGTCGATCTGCCGGACGACGAAGCCCGCCGCTTGAAGCCGAAAGTGATTTTCGTCAACGATCGCAATCAGATCGTGCCTGGCGGCTAAGGCCCGTTGTTTCACGTCATTTGTTCACCCTGCTACTACCGCTTTCGCGAACATGTCCAACCCGCTTCTGCAAGCTCCGCTGATGATCGATGCGATCGTCGAGACTTCGATTCCCGACGACGAGCGACTGTGGGTGCCACAGGCCGAGAACGTCTGGTTTCGGCCGTTGCTTTTCAATCGCGTCATCGGCGAGTGGGTCAATGTGCTCCGCGTGCGCAAGGCGGGCACGATTAGCCGGCATCGTCACCCAGCCCCCGTGCATGGCGTGGTGCTCAAGGGTTCGTGGCGGTACCTGGAACACGACTGGATTGCCCGCGAGGGGATGTACGTGTTCGAGCCGCCCGGCGAGGTGCATACGCTCGTCGTCGATCAAGGCGTCGAGGAAATGATCACCTGGTTTCATGTCTGCGGGGCGTTGATCTATTGCGATGCCGATGGAAACACGGTCGGTTTCGACGACGTCCACACCAAGATCGCGCTCGCCCGGCGGCATTACGAAGCTGTCGGTTTAGGGGCTGATTTTGTCGAACAATTCGTGCGTTAACGCATACTCACCGAGGATCCGATGGCATCTACTGCTCGCAATGTGCTGGGTGAACCGCTGGCCGAGTGCTGTCGCAAGCCGCTCACAGGCTTTTACCGCAATGGCCGCTGTGACACCGGGCCCGAGGACCATGGCCTGCATCTCGTCTGCATTCGGGCGAGCGCCGAGTTTCTCGAATTCAGTCGCGAAGTGGGCAACGATCTATCGACGCCCATCCCGGAGTACATGTTCCCCGGCGTGAAGCCGGGCGAGTGTTGGTGCTTGTGCGTCGAGCGGTGGAAGCAAGCGCTCGACGCTGGGATGGCACCGCAGGTGCGCTTAGCATCGACGCACATCTCGGCGCTCGAGTTCGTCGATCTCGAAGACTTGCAAGCCCATGCGGTGGATTAGAGTATCCATCACGCTCCGCGTGATGCGAAGTACGTCCGATTCTCCACACGTGTTCGATGTCGTGCACAATCGCGGCCCGATGATGGTTTAAGTTCACGCGAAGCGTGATCGATACTATGAGTTTCAAGCATGCTACGACTCAAACTGGCCCAACGCCGCAATAATCTTCTCGGCCGCGTGACCGTCGCCGAAGAGTGTCGTTCGCGGCTCATGGCGTGGTTGGTTGAGCTGTTGCCGCAAGGCCGCGAGCAGTTCGGCTTCATCGTTGGGCACATGCAAGCGCTGACCGCCGTGCTCGACGAGTTCGACCCATTCGGTTTCGCCCCGCAGGGTGAGGCACGGCACGCCGTAGAAGTATGCTTCCTTTTGCACTCCGCCCGAGTCGGTCGCGATCAGCCGGGCGTGCTGTTCGAGCATCGCCATGTCGAGATACCCGACCGGTTCGATCAAGTGCAGCGGAGCGCGAGCGCTGAACCCGAGCGCGGCGATCGCGTTGCGAGTCCGCGGATGAACGGGCAGCACAACCGGCAACGTCTCGGCGAGTTGCTGCAAAGCGGCGAGGATGGCGTGCAGTCGTTGCGGCTGATCGGTGTTGTCGGGGCGATGCACCGTGGCTAACACGTACTCGCCCGGTGATACGCCGACGGTCGCCAGCACGCGACTCGTATTGCGTGCTCGTTCGCCAAACGAGCGGGCCACGTCGTACATCACGTCGCCGACGCATTGAATTCGCCGCGGCTCGATTCCTTCGCGTTGCAAGAGCTCGCTGGCCGACGGAGTTGGCGTGAGGAGAAAATCAGCCGCGTGATCGGTGAGCACGCGGTTGATCTCTTCCGGCATGCGACGATTGAAACTTCGCAAGCCCGCCTCGACGTGCGCCACTGGTATGTGCAGCTTCACCGCCGCGAGCGCCCCGGCCAATGTCGAGTTCGTGTCGCCATACACCAACACCCAATCGGGTCGTTCATCGAGCAACACTCGTTCGATCGCCGCGAGCATTCGGCCTGTCTGATCGCCGTGCGAGCCCGAGCCAATCTCCAGGTGATGATCGGGCCGCGGGATGGCGAGCTCATCGAAGAAAACTTGCGACATCTGCTCGTCGTAGTGTTGACCCGTATGGACGAGCACCTCGCGCAGCCCCGACTGCTGTCGCACGGCTTGCGACACCACCGAGGCCTTGATGAACTGCGGCCGAGCGCCGATGACAGTGACGATTTTCACGGGCAGTTTTGCAAGTAATCGCCGCGAGCCGAGCGGCATGGTGCAGTGCTTGCAGACGAATGGTAATGCCTTTTGACCAAAGGGTGTGCCATGCCCACGTCCGCGTGGGCATGTTTCCTCGTGAAAACGCATGTCCACGAAGACGTGGACACGGCACACGCCGTCAAAAACAATCTCAGTACCCTCGTTCCAGGCGTCTTTATCCGGCTCGGCTCGCCGGACCTACGTGAGCGTTGCCAATGTAACGACTAAGCAACGATCGAGCGACCGGAGCTTACCG
>JAEUIL010000459.1 GCA_016794255.1 Planctomycetaceae bacterium
ATCGTGTCCGCATGGACATCTAAACCGACGTAACGTAATTTGTCGTGCACTGGACCAGTCCTCGTGTGTGGCTCTGCGAAATGGGAAACCATGATCGTAACCCACGTTCTCGCGAGCGGCTGGTCCAGCCATTTTGTCTACAACACCAACACCACGTGATGATACCAACCACACCAGGAACGGCCCTCGAAGTGATTGAGCCCCAGTTCGTCTTTGAGCTCGCGATAGCTGCGTTCGATCCACCAGCGACTTTTTGCCGTCGCCACCAAACGCTTCAGACTCGTAGTCTCGGGAAGGTTGCTGAAGAAGTACTTCGCCGGATGTGCGGCATCCGTGGGCCATTCGGCCAACAACTAACAAGCGGCTAACGGCTCTTGGCCGGCCGAAAGCCGATGCGCCGGTCGTACACGCCACGCTGCGAACCGGCAGTGCATTTTGCCTTTCGTCCCCTCACGAGCATCCACTTCCGCCTGAGGAATCGGCTTGCCACGGGTGCGGCTGCCAACGGCAGTTAATCAAGACGTTGGTCACCCAACAAATCGAGTTGAAGCCGGCCAAGGCGCACATCGAAGAGCACGTGCGTTATCGGTACGCGTGCTCCAAGTGTCGTGCTGGCAGTTCTCTGATCACGACGAGCAAGCCGCCCAAGCCGTTGGAGAAGAGTGCCTTCGGCGCGAGCGTATTGGCCTGGATCATCGCGGCCAAGTTCGAGCGTCACCTACCTACGTATCGACAGCAAGAGATGTTGCTCGAACCGTTGCGGATGTGGCTTCCGCGACCGTTGCTGGCAGAACTCTTGGCCGGTGCGGCGCGCGAGTTACGGCCGTTAGCCAACTGTGGGCTACGTGAAATCTTATGCAGCGCGGTGGTCCAAGCCGACGAAACGCCGGTGCGGTATTTGGGAAGAAAGCCCGGCAAGTCGTCGACCGGCTACTTGTTTGGTCAAGGCGGTGCAGTATACATTGAACCGTCGGGTCGAGTTAACACGGTTCCTTGACGACGGTCGCATCGAACTCTACATGGGCTTGCTGGAGCGATCGCTACGGAGACCAGTTCTGGGCGCAAGAACTATTTGTACTTTGGCTCCCTGGCTGGTGGTCGCACAGCGGCCACGTTGTATTCGGTGGTGGAGAACGCGAAGCTCTATCATCTCGACGTGACTGCCTATCTGACCGACGTTCTGCGCCGCTTGCCAGCAATTGAACCCAGAGATCAGTCTGCTCTTCGTGAACTATTGCCCGACTGTTGGCCAAAGACGCATCCGCCAAGCGTGCTGCAGCCTCGCCAACAAGAGTCTATCGCCGCGCTCGAACAACGTCGCCAACGTCGCGCCCAACGCCTGTTCGCGACGACGGTGTGACGTCGATTCTTTAACGGATACCCACGTGCTGCTACCGGCCCCACGGTCGACCGCATCGATCTCCTCACCACCGTGAGGCACGAGTTCGGCCACCTCCTCGGCCTCTACAACGACCACAATACCGCCAACTCATCACTCCACCACGGCACGCTCCCACTCGGCGTCCGTCTCAGTCCCACCACGGCCGGACTGAACATGTACGTCGAGCAGTTGGGTCGTGGCCTGTAGATGCTGTCTGTAGCAAAGTGTAGTTAAGTGCATCCAATTGCAGTGAGTTGCCCGAGATCTAACAGTATTCGCATGGCCGCGATTCTTCGATAAATGGCGGCTAATCAACGGCAAAACCGGGCGTCATGACACCGGATATTATACTTATCATCCGCCAAGATAATCACGATATTCGGGCGACTCGGGGTCTCAGCACAAAACGCGTTGCGTGTCACGAATGCCGACCATCCGCATACCAGCGCGAAAACGGCAAGCGTCACAAACGTGTGTCGCGGCGGACGTCGTGACACTGAGGCAAAGTTAGTTTGCGAACGGCAGGCGTAATGCGGCATGGAAAAACTCGCTGGAATTAGGACGTGAGGCGTTGGCGAAGCGTCGTTGGATGTCCGACACGCTGGCTCGGCCCTCGCAATATCCGCTGCGAACTGGGGAGCGTCAATCTTTTGCAGGATTTGACATGGGAAGACCACGTAAGAAACGACGACAATCGCATGGAACCGCGTGGCATTGGAAGCAGACCGACTGCTGGTACTACACCCTGCCGGGCACCAAGCAACGGATTCCCTTGTTTGACGAGCAGGGCGAACGGATTCGTGGCAAAGAGAACGGGCGACTGGCTGAGCATGCGTTCGCCCGCGCCAAGATCACGAATCAAGTTGCGCAGAACGGCCAGCCATTGGTCGGGGAGTGGTTGGTCGCCCGAGTTTGTTCTGAGTATCTGCAATCCTGCGAACGTCGCGTCGCTGCGGGGGCGATGAGTGCCAGTCACTACTCAGGGGCACGAGCTTTTCTCAACGACCTGTGCAGCTATTGCGGCGCGTTGAAAGTCTCAGAACTGAAACGCAGTCATATTCAGACTTGGATCGAAAGTCACCCTACATGGAAGTCCCAGGCTACGCATCGCTCAGCGATCGCTTTTGCCCTGGCGGCGTTCAACTACGCGGAAACGATGTTCGATGTCGCCAGTCCGCTCAA
>JAEUIL010000466.1 GCA_016794255.1 Planctomycetaceae bacterium
ATGAGCGGAACACGGAGCAACGGGTCGACATGGAATTAACTACGACGGGCGGTCCCGTTTCCATATCTTACCAAAAAACGATCGAACAGGCCCCTTGGAATTGGCGTCGTCCGCGTCATTTTCTTCGCTAGAATCGCTAGAATTGGTCGACTTTGCGGCCCGATCGTCGTCGCTGGCCCGGCGACCGAACAAATCGGGGAGCGGATTTCCGACCACAATTTCGGGAGTATCTGCGGTCAGCGAGTCATCCTCGGCCTCGGTGCGATAGTAGACGCGACCACCCTTGGGGATGGCGTCGACTTCGAACCGCGATTCGAGCGCGCCGCAACTCTTAGCCTGCTGGAGCATTTGGACCACGTCGGGATAGTGCCCGCCGAGTTCGTGGATGGCCCGAATGACGTCGTCCAACTTGGTGGACACGACCCGTTGCTGGTCGGGCTCGTCCAAGGCAAACCGCGAGATCGTGATCCGTTCGCTGGCCGGATCATGGCCGGTCAGGATGATCTTCTTACTCGCCTCGAGACTCAGCGGGAGCTTAAGGCGTTGGTCCGACCCAAAGAGCAGCACTTCTGCGCGATAGCTACGGGTGCAATGCACGAGCGGAGGGCCACCAACATCGATGACATGGTAGCTGAAATCCCCCATCGGCTCGCCGCGAGTCAGTTGATCGCGCGGGTTCATGGCCCAGAGGGCGCGGAAAGCTCCGTAGCGTGTCTCGGCGCTCGGCACCTTGAGCAACTCGTAGAGCGCGTCATACGCCGCATAGTCGTCCATCGCGCTGAGTGCGGTCATGGCATAGGCGCGGAACGCCGGCACATCGCGAGCCAACACGCCGAGCGTTTCCGCCGCGGAGTTGTCGTCGAGATACGCGAGCGCCTCGGCTGCATAGAACCGAACCTCTTGGTCCGGCGACGTCAGACCTTTCTTCAAGATCGCGATGGCGTCTTTGCCGATCGCTTCGAGCTTGAGCGCGGCACTCGACGCCGTGATGGGGTCGAGCAATTGCCGCTCAAGCAACTGCAAGCGCGATTGCTGCTCCTGCGGCGTTTCGCGCAGCGGCAAAGCGCGGACCACGCGGATGTAGCGATCGATGTTATCCTTGTAGCGTGGATGGACCTTGAGCGTGATGAACTCGTCGGTCTTGGGCTTGGCGACGCCCGCCTTGATGCCTTGTTCGTACGTATGGAAGCGATGATTGATGGCGTTGCCGATCTGCGAGCTGATCATCACGCTCCGATCGTCGGGCTTGATAACGAGCCCCAACTCGCGCGACGACATCGCCACGCCGCCAGCCAACACTCGGCCGCGACATTGCGCCACGCGGTCGTCGGCTTTTGCGCTCGGGTCGACGAGCACCGAGCCCTGCGCGAGCGCCATCGTGTCGCCCTCGCGGAACTGACCGTCGAGCAGCGCCATCTCGCGTAGCCGGACTTCCATGAGCCAGCCGTCGCGCAGACTCGTGCATTCGCTCTTGCCTGGAACACGGACTTCGATGTCGAAATGGTCACCCTTCTGAATGCCAGGTCGCAGGAAACCACGGACCATCACCAGCTCAGTCGCTGGCGAGGCGAGCACCGCGTTGGGGTTTTGCACGCCGCGGGTCTGCATTTCGGCCAGGAGCGCCGCACGTTGGGGCGAAGGAGCCGGGTCGCTGCCGGTGCCGGGCAATCCATTGATCAAACCGATGGCTTCAATCGCGATCGGATCCGTGCCGAACGCCACCGACACATCGCCGATGAGCCGGGTCGATGCAAGCTCGAGATCCAGTTCGTTCTCGGGGCTCTGCGAGCGCACGGCCATGCTCGTGCAACCACCGGCAAAGACGAGACTGCCGACCAGGAATGTACGTCGTTTCATATTCAAGTCACTCCGCACCAAAGACCGTCACGGCCGACGCTATGCGAGCGCGGACCGACACAGTTCGCCACCTGGGCGAAGGCACCGGGACAGGAAAAGCGGTAGAACAGAAGAGGTAGTCGGGGCGGGACGATAGAGATTCGCGACTCGTCGGTCAAGGCGACTTGAGGTCGGTCGAGGTGGCGAGTGGAACTGCTGGCAGGGACAAGGAAAGACGGATGAACCACAGAGGCACAGAGGACACCGAGAGGAAAGCAGAGAGTGCGAATATGGAGATGCGTGCGAAGCCACGGTGAGTCTGATCAATACGTCCTTCTTCCTCTGGATTTCTCTGTGTTCTCTGTGCCTCTGTGGTTCGTCTGTCTTTTCCGCCCGAACCCACGAAATACTGTCATCCGTCTGCCAGCTGTGCCAGAATGGATCAACTTATTCGATTCATGTGGAGTCAGTCTCACGACTGCTGGCGATGCTGCAACTTTTGGGTCGCTGTCTGCTGTCGCTGCTGGTGATCGTCATGTGGGTCACGACGCCTGCTGACGGCGAACAAATCTCGATTGTGGTCGACCGTCCGTTGCCGAGCGCGGCCCGGCGGGCGCTCGATGAACTACGGCTGGCGATCACGAACCATGGCGACCGCTCACGCGAAGTCGCCGCCTTGGACGAGAAAACACTCAGCCGACTCATCGTGGGCGTGGCGGGTAACTCGCCGCAAGTCGACGCGGCGCTCAAAGCGTCAGAAGTAACTTTGGGCGAGCAGCCCGAGTCGTTTGCTCTTAGCTACTCGGTGACCGGTAAAATGGATCGACTGATCGCCGGTCGCGATGAGCGAGGGGTGACGTATGCTCTGCGCGAGGCCGCACGGGCCGTGGAACTAACCCCGCGGGAGTCGCCCGTGTTCAGCGGGTTGATCCCTGCGAATGAAACGCCGTTCCTGCGGGTTCGCAATGTGTCGGTGCATCTGTTCAATGCCGACTGCGAACGCGACTGGTACTTTGACGACGCGTTCTGGCACTACTACTTCAAACAACTGTCGTTTTCGCGGTTCAATCATTTCACGCTCACCTTCTCGGACCAGACCAATTATCTCTGCCCGCTTTATGCGTATCTGGTCGAGATGCCCGAGTATCCGAACGTCAAGGTGGAAGAAGTCTCGACGCTCGAGCGCGCGAAAAACCTCGCCATGCTGCGCCAGATCAGCGACCTCGCGGCCGAGTACGGTATCGATTTCAATCTGGGGATCTGGATGCAAGCGCCGGTCGAGCGGTGGTCGGCACCCGTGCGAGTGACCGGCTTGCCGCAGGGGTTGGAGCACGCTCAGTACTGTGCCCTCGGGTTGCGGCGGATTCTCGATGCGTGCCCGGCGATCCGCGGCTTGCAACTACGCATGAACGCCGAGGCGGGCGTAAATGAAGAACAGCAGACCGACTTCTATCGGCCGATGTTTCGCGCGATTCGCGAGGTCGGGCGGCCGATCCGGCTCGACTTGCGTTACAAGGGGTTGCAGCCTTCGACAACGCAAGCTGCGATCGATGAAAAGTTGGACGTGACGGTCTCGACGAAATACTGGGCCGAGCATTTCGGGCTGCCATATCATCCGACGAGCGTCGACTCGCACTGGCGCGAGGATCGTTACAGCTTCGGGGCGATGTTAAAGAAGCCACGTCCGTATCGAGTCGTATATCAACTCTGGAATGTCGGTTCGCAGCGGATCAGCTTGTGGGGCGACCCCGACTACGCGCGGCGGTTCGTCGAGAGTTGCACACTCGGTGGCGGCGAAGGGTTCGAGGTGTTTGCACCGCTCACGAATCAAGGTTACGGCGACAAGCCCGGCAAGTGGGATGTGATCGCCAATCCGGCGTATCGGGTCGGACGCTGGCCGCAGGAGCGGTATTGGTTTTTCTATCTGTGCTTTGGTCGCCTGGGATACAACCCCAAGACGAATCCGGAGGTATGTCGGCGAGAGTTTCGCGAACGCTTCGGCGAATCGGCGCAGGATATCGAGTCGGCTTATCGCGCTGCGAGCCAGGTGTTGCCCCTCATCACAGCCGCAAGATTGCCCGGGGCCAGCGAGTGGAGTTGGTGGCCCGAGATGGACACCGGCGGCGACCTGCGCGAGTATGCTCGCATTCAACCGAGTGACCCGCGGCAGTTTTATGCGATCCGGACGTGGCAGAAGACCGAGAAGTGGCGGTGGGAGGAATGGGACGAGTCGCCGGGGTACGTCGAGGATTTGCTAGCCGGAAAGGTGCGCGGTAAATGGACCCCGTGGGAGATTGCAAGGCAGTTAGACTATCGCTCCACAACGATTGATAAGATGCTAGTTAAGAGCTCAATCGCTCACAACCCTCACGCTACGACGACAGCTGAGGTCGCTTTGACCCGCGTCGAAGCACGTTGGCTGGGGCATTTGGCAAGTTATCATGCGGAGAAACTGCGAGCCGCCACCTATTGGGCACTGTATGAAGCCACTGGATACCACGACGCGTTGTGGAAAGCTCATCGTTATCTGATACGGGCTGTCGACGCTTGGCGACAGATTGTCGACATTACGAACGAGGTATATCACGACGATCTTGTATTCGGGATCAGTACGGAGAGTCCCCGAAGCAAATTTGGACATCATCACGCGGGTCACTGGCGCGATCGTCTGGCCGAATTGGAGGCCGATCTCAAGCGGCTTGTCCTGGAAGTTGAGAATCCGCAGGTGCCGATGACTAGGAAAGTGCCCACCATTTACGTTGATGAACCAAGTTCTAATAACAACCGCGAGTTCAATCAGCTTCAGAGCATCGTGGCCGGCGAGCCGTGCGCAGTTCAATGGGCGTTAAGGGGGCGACGGGCGGTCGTACATTACCGACCGCTCGATCAAACGCGCGAGTGGCGCGAGTTGGAAATGACAAACGACGGCGACGGAAAATGGAGTGCCACGATCCCCGGGGATCAGATCGATCCGCAGTTCGACTTTCAGTACTATTTCGAGCTGTTAACCGGCCAGGACGGCACACTGTCGCCCGACTGGCCCAAGCAAACACCATACTTCGTCGTACCCGTGACGAGCCGCTAACGTCGCGCACAATCGTCCGCCGCTTTCGACAAATTCGCGGTCGATTACGCACCTTCGCGGCTCATAAAGCAGATTGGTCGCCAAAGAGCACGAACGAAGACAAAGGGAAGCGCCAGCGTTGCCATCGTGCTGGCCTCAAACTCTTCGCATGTTCAACTAGAGAAGTCGCGCCGATTTTGCCGATAACGCAGACATTGCCGAGGGACTGTCCCTGGGCGGGTGTGTCGTTATCGGATGCTAGCGGCCGTGAACCGGGCTACGCGATTATCCCTGCTGATGCTTGCGATGCTCGTGGCGGGCGGCTGCGCGTTCATGCCCGAGATTAGCCGTCATCCGACGGTCCACAATCCGTTCCCGCAGTTGACCAAGGTCGCGGTCGCTCCGTTCTTCAATCACAGTTCGGAAACGAGTCTCGACGGTCGGCAGTTTGCCACCGCGTATTATGCCGAGTTGCAAGCGACGCCCGGCTTTGAAGTGGTGCCGGTCGGCGTCGTTGAGCAAACGATCAAACAATACGGGCTGACGCTATCAAGTCCGATCGAAGCGCGCAAGCTTGCGCAGCTACTCGAGATTGATGCGGTCGTCATCGGTGCCGTGACCGACTATTCGCCGTACTACCCGCCGCGCTGTGCGATGCGTGTCGAATGGTACTCGGCCAACCCCGGCTTTCACTCGATTCCGGCCGGCTACGGACTGCCCTGGGGCACGCCCGAGGAAGAACACATTCCGAAGTCGCTCGTGTTCGAAGCCGAGATGGCTTTGGCCCGGGAGCAACTGAAGTCGCAGGAACCGGCTTACGTGCCGGCCAAGGTCGTGCCGGCAGCGCCGACCGACACGCCGAATTCATTGCCAGCACCGCGCGACTCGTCGCAGAGCGATGATAGCGATGGGCGGTTAACCGCTGCGGAAGAAACGATCGTTGCCAAAGAGCAAGTTTCTTCTGACGGCAAAATCGCTACAGGCCTGCCGCGCGACTGGCCCGATCCCACGGGATTCACGCCCGCAGCACCGCGCGCAGTGCGACCACCGCTGCGCGAATCGATCGAGCCGGTGCTCGCTCACACGCGAAGCTTTAACGGTCATAACGCTGATTTCACCGAAGCGCTGAGAAACTACGTGTACTTTCGCGATGATGCGCGATTTGGCGGGTGGCAAGCATACTTGCAACGCAGCGATGACTTCGTTCGCTTCTGCTGCCACTTGCATATCAGTGAGATGTTAACGGCCCGCGGTGGAGCGGGCGAAACCCGAGTCGTGTGGCGCTGGCCAACTGGCCGATAAGAAAAATGTCGAGCCGCCGCCGGACACGACTTTCGCAAGCGTACCGCGGCGCTCTCACCAACCCACTCGGCTCCATGCGGGAGACGCAGACGTGTCGCAGGATATCAATGTGCTGGCGCTGGTCAAAGGGACTGAACGCTATGTGTTTCTCTACGACGATGCCAGCCGTGCTGAGACCCTGCGGACGCTTGGTCGCTTTGCCTCGAATCCCGAGCTGAGTTTCACTTGGTACGACGCGGCCGTGTTGAGCCAAAAGATTCGCCAAGAGACCGCGGCCAAGAAAGCCGAGTCGGTGCCGCGCCGCTTTACGCTCCCCTTGCCGGCCGACGGCGACGATGCGTAACGACGCCACGCGGTTCTTGCAATACTTGCGCGTCGAGCGCAACTCTTCCGAGTACACGATCAAGAGCTATCGCGAAGATCTCGCGGCCTTGACCGGGTATCTCGAGCAGCAATACGGCGGCGAAGCACCGACCGCCGGCTCGATCAGCACGATCGATCTCCGCGGCTATGTGTCGCATCTGCACGAAGCGGGCTTGGCCAAGGCGACGATCGCGCGGCGGTTGGCATCGTTGCGGAGCTTTTTCAAATTCGGTCAGCGTGAAGGCTGGACCGACACCAACCCGGCCAAGCCACTGCGCAATCCACGCAAGTCGCGGTCGCTGCCGCACTTCTTGACGGGCGACGAGATTGGCAAGCTGCTCGACGCGCCGCCGGCTGACGACGTGATGGGCCTGCGCGATCGCGCGATGCTGGAAACGCTGTACTCAGCCGGCTTGCGTGTGAGCGAACTGGTTGGGCTCAATGACAGTGATCTCGACATGCCGCAGGGTATTGTGCGGGTCCGGGGCAAAGGGAAACGCGAACGATTTGCACCGATCGGGTCGTTCGCCGCTCGGGCAATTCGTGCCTGGTTCAAAGTCCGCAAGGTCGATCGCGCTTTGAGTGAGAACCCGCATCGACCGGTGTTCGTGAACAAGTTCGGCAAGCGGCTCACGACGCGCAGTATCGGCCGGATGCTCGACAAGTACATCGCCCAAGCCGGGCTCGACGGTCGCACTTCGCCGCATACGTTGCGTCACAGTTTTGCCACGCACTTGCTCGACCGCGGGGCCGACATTCGTAGCGTGCAAGAGCTGCTCGGTCACAAGAGTCTGCTCACCACTCAGATCTACACGCATGTGAGCACAGCCAATCTGAAGGCGGTGTACGAGAAGGCCCATCCTCGGGCGAAATAGCCGGGGCGTATCGGTATTCTTATCTCTCACCCAACCGATCGGTGGCGAAGCTCGCTTGCGGTTTCGCGCCTACACCGCCCTGCCCTGCTGCCCGTTTTACAATTCAGCGCGAAACCGCAAGCGTGGTGCAGCCCCGTCTTGTTACCAGCGACGTCTCTCGCAGGCAACCGGGGCCCCCGCTGCCACGTTCCCACTGGCGACACGTCCCAATTCTGCTACATTTTCTCGCATCGAGCCCCCCTCCGGTACCCTGGGAGTTTGCACCATGTCTTGGCAGCGGATGTTTCAACGCAAGAGCATCGAGACCTTGTTGGCCGAGATGGCCGGTGAACACCGCCTGCACCGCGTGTTGGGCCCGTTGTCACTCACCGCCCTCGGCGTGGGAGCGATCATCGGCTCGGGCATCTTCGTCATGACCGGCCGCGCGGCGATGCAAGACGCCGGGCCCGCCATCATGCTGTCATACTGTGTCGCCGGGTTGGGCTGTGCTCTCGCGGCGTTTTGCTATGCCGAGTTCGCCTCGCTCGCCCCGGTCGCCGGGTCGGCCTACACCTATGCCTACGCCACGCTCGGCGAGATTTTCGCCTGGATCATCGGTTGGGACTTGATCCTTGAGTATGCGATGAGTTGCGCCACGGTCGCGTCGGCTTGGAGCAATTATCTCAATGTCTTCTTGCACGACGTAGCAGGCATTCACATCCCGGCCCGCTGGACGACGAATCCGTTCGATTACACCGGCGGCGGTTTCGCGATGAATGTGCCGGCGGTTTTGATCATGGCCGTGGTCACGTATATCTTGGTGATCGGCATCCGCGAAAGCGCCCTGGCCAACGCAATTCTCACCTGCATCAAGCTCGGTGTAGTTTTGTTCGTCATTGCCGTGGGCTATGGCTATGTGAACAGCGACAACTGGACCAAGGTCTCGATGGTCGAACGCCGCACGCCCGCCGAGTCGTTCGTGATTCCAGGAATGGTCAAGACGGCTGTCGAAGCTCGTGACAAAGATCAGCAACTCACGCCTGAAGAGCAAGAAGAGCATGTCAATCGTTTGGTTGCGATGACGTCAGCCGCCTACCGCTTGGAGCACATTCCGCAGGAAGTCGACCGTCTGCAAAAGCTCGGCAAGTTCGACGAAGCCGAAGGCAAGCGGCTGATCGACGAGAACCAAAAGAAGTACAGCCCGCTGTTGGCCACGGACGAAGCCGACAAAAAGCTCGTCAAGGAAACCCTAGAAAAGGTCCACGCGAAGGTACCGGAAACGTTGACCGACAAATGGGGCATTCTCGGCTACATCGGCCTCAACGAATCGCTGACCAAGATCGACGATTCGGTCCGTAGCAACTTCATGCCGTTCGGCATCTCGGGCCTCATGCTCGGGGCATCGATCGTGTTCTTTGCCTTCATCGGTTTCGACTCGATTTCGACCCACTCGGAAGAAGCGATCAAACCGCAACGCGACGTGCCGATCGGGATCGTCGCCTCGTTGGTCGTCTGCACGTTCTTGTACTTGGCCGTCTCGGCGGTCATTACCGGCATGGTGCCATATCCCGATATCAACGCGAAAACGGCAGTGGCCTCGGCGTTCAGCGATCGGGCCAAGATCGATGGCAATCCGGTGCTGCGCTACTCGTCGCTGTTGATCTCGACCGGTGCTTTGGCAGGCATGACCAGCGTGTTGCTCATCACGTTCTTGAGCCAGGCACGCATTTTCTTGGCGATGGCGCGTGATCGCTTGTTGCCGCCAGGCATTTTCGGGACGGTCCATCCCAAGTACGGCACGCCACACATCTCGACGATCGGCACGGGCGTCGTGATCTGTCTCGTCGCCGCGTTCACGCCGATTCACAAGCTGGAGGAGATGGTCAACATCGGCACGCTGTTCGCGTTTGTCGTGGTCTGCGCCGCGGTGCTGATCTTGCGCGTTCGTCGGCCCGACATGCATCGGCCATTCAAGACGCCGCTGCTGTTCATCGTCGCGCCGCTGGGTATCTTCGTGAACCTGCTGATGATGCTCTTCTTGCCGATCGACACCTGGATTCGGCTGTTTGCCTGGCTCGGTATCGGGCTGGTGATTTACTTCCTCTATGGCATGCGACACAGCATCATGAGCCACGAGATCGAACGGCAATTGAAGTCGCAAGGCCTCTCGCCGACCGACGCGCCGTTGGATTCGTAGCAGAAACCGGGACCGTGGCAGGTTGCATGGGTTGAATCGGCCTGCGACACTTGGGCAGTCGTTGCACGCTCGATTTCCACCTTTGCCCTGCCGGAGTGCCGCATGAAGATCTCGGCTCTGACGTACGCTTTTGGACTTTCGCTTGGTGCTTGGTTGGGCTGCATTGCCACTGCGGCGTTTGCCGACGACCCGATCGTGTTTGTCTCTTCGTTCGCCGCAGGCAAGCAGGGGGCGATTCACGCGTATAAGCTCGACTTGAAACAAGGCTCATTGACGCTCGTCAATCGCACGACGGGCGTCAGCAACCCGTTCTTTCTGGCGCTGTCGCCCGACCGTAAGTTCATGTACTCGATCGATGCCGAGAAGTTCGGCGGCAAAGAGCCCGAACAGATCGCGGCGTTCGCGGTCATGGGACGCACCGGGCAGTTGCGGCCACTGAATCGCGAATCCTCGCGCGGCACCGCCTCGTGTTATCTGCATGTCGACGCCACGGGCAAGACCGTCGTCGTGGCCAATTACTCCAGCGGTAATGTCGCGTCGTTACCGATCAAGTCGGACGGTTCCCTCGGCGAGCCCGCTTCGTTCATTCAGCACACCGGCTCAAGCGTCGATCCGAAGCGACAAAAGGAACCGCACGCACATTCGATTGTGGTGAGTCCCAACAATCGGTTCGTCTACGCGGCCGACCTGGGCCTCGATCAAGTCTTGATCTACAAGCTCGACGCCAGCAAGTCGACGCTCGTGGCTAACGATCCGCCGTTTGCTAAGACTCCTGCTGGCGCCGGACCGCGGCATCTGACGTTTCACCCCAACGGCAAACAGTTGTACGTGATCAACGAGTTGCTCAACTCGGTGACCGTGTTCGACATGAATGCCGACAGCGGAGCGCTTACCGAAAAGCAAACCATCTCGACGTTGCCTGCCGATTTCACCGGCACCAGTTATTGTGCCGATCTCAAAATCACGCCCAACGGCAAGTTTCTCTACGGTACAAACCGCGGTCACGACAGCATCGCGGCGTACTCGATTGCCGACAACGGCAAGCTGACATTGATCGGTATCGAGCCGAGCTTGGGCAAAGGTCCGCAGAATCTTGCGATCACTGCCGGCGGCGAGTGGCTCATCTGTGCGAACATGCCGGGCAAGAACGTGGCAGTGTTTGCCATCGACGCTCAGACCGGCAAGCTGAAATCAACCGGTGCCCCAGTCGAAATGGCCAGCCCGTCGTGCATCATGCTGTTGCCGTGATTGCCCCGTTGGAGTTGCCAGCCGGTACGCACCTATCACCATCGCTCTTGCTCAATGTCGGAGCAGCGTCTCAGACCGCGCAACCTCGCAACCATGCGTCAGGGTGTCGTCGCCGCGGGCAACGGACTGAAATCGCGACGCGAGTCGGTCGGGCTAAAGTCGCTCGGGATGTTGGGCATCGTCCAGTCGAGCATGACCGTAAATGTGCTCCCCTTACCCAACTCGCTGTGTAGCGAGATCTCGCCTCCCAAGAGACGACACAATTCTTTGACGATCGAGAGTCCCAGGCCCGTGCCCGAGTGCTCGCGGGTCATGGCATCCACGCCCGGCACCGCGACTTTGCCCTGCCGAAACTTCTCGAAGATGGCTTGTTGCTCGTCCTCGGCAATGCCGACGCCGGTGTCTGACACCGTCAGCAGCAGTCGGTCGGCCTGATCATCGCGTCGGGCCGCCACGGTGATGCGGCCCCCCTCGGGCGTGAACTTGATCGCGTTCGACAGCAGATTGTTGAGAATCTGCTGAACCTTGTTGTGATCCTGAAACAACTCGGGCAAGTCGGGTTCGATCTCAACGTTGACGTCAATGTTCTTGCGCTCGGCGAGCGGACGGGCCATGTCGACCTGAGCCGCGATCGCGCGATCGATACGAAACTCGCTCGGCCGCAGCGCCATCTTGCCGCTCTCGATCTTCGCCAAGTCGAGAATGTCGTTAATCATGTCGAGCAACGCCCGGCCTGACTTCTGAATGTTCTGCACATAGCGCTTCTGACGATCATCGAGCGATTGAATCGAGTTCAACACGTCGCTGAAGCCGATGATGCTGTTAAGCGGCGTGCGCAACTCGTGACTCATCGTGGCCAAGAAGTCGCTTTTCAATCGGTTCGACTCGAACAACTGCATGTTGGCCTGCGCCAACTCGTCGACTTTGACGTCGAGCGTCGTGTTCGCGTAACGCAGCTCTTGTTGCGTTTCGACCAAGTGGCGCAACATGCGATTGAAGGCGACGGCAAGATGTTCGAACTCGTCGCCCGTATTGATCTCGGCACGTTCTTCGTAGTCGCCCCGGCTAACCGCATCACTGACGTTGCGCAGGTGCTTGACCGGTTTGATGATGATATAGCGCACGATGAAATAGACCGACAAAATCGCGAGAAACACGGTGGTCAGGCCCGTGGCGATGAGAATCGCGCGGTTCAAATTCAACGCGTCCTTCGTGGGACCATTGGGAATGCTAATCTTGGCCACGGCCATGAGATTGCCCACCGCCAAGTCAGGACTGCCGATCTTGTTCGTACGATGGCAATTGACGCACGTCTGTTCCGAGGCGTAG
>JAEUIL010000494.1 GCA_016794255.1 Planctomycetaceae bacterium
CCAGTTGCAGCGGCACCAGGACATGGAAGACCGTGATCGAGAACTGCGCGAGATCGTCGAGTGTGTGGATCGAACGCGACCCAGCCAGGACTTGCCACGCGGTCCCCAGGAGCACCAATAAAGCGCCGGCATACGCCGCTCGGGCAGCATAGAGCCGAACCCGCCGCGGCGCGGTCACAATCTCGCGGCTAAACACAGGGCCGGCTAACAACGTCACACGCTCCGCAAGTCACCAGGCGATCCGAAACCGAGTCCGGCGGGCGGTCCGAGCCAGACTCGAACCAGCCCGCGGGCGGACCGTCAATCTTACGCAAGGCGACAGCAGCCACAACCGCTGCCGCGGCGCAATACCGACCCGGGCGGCATAATTGACCGCGAAATGCGAGCCAAGCGTTTGCGATTGATGAGCCGCGTGTGAGTCGACACTCGGCATTACTGCTTCTACTGCGACGCGTCGGACGACTTGGTCGAAAGCTTGGCCTTGATGTCGGCCGCTTTCTTGGAACGTGCGGCGTCGTTCAATTCGCCGAGACGTTTCTTCTGTTCGGGCGTGAGGAGCGAATTGATCGCGGCGTCGCGCTCATCGCGGAGCTGCTTGATTTGCGCCGTCAGGGCGTCGATCTTGACGTCATACTCCGACTGCAGCTGATAGATTTTCTCCTTTTGCACACCATCAATCACATCACGATAGAACGGCGGCAGATAGCCCTTGGCTTTGTCCCGTTCTTTCTTGGAGGTGGTTTTCTCAGCTTCCTGAGCATAACCAGGGAGCTCAAATGCCCCAACGGCAATCAACAATAAGCAGCCACCTAGCGTAATGGACAACAGACGCTGGACCATGACGGATCTCCCAATAAGTTAAGAATCCTGCCAAAGAATTGCCCTCCGTGGTTCGCGTATCTTAGCGAAGGGCCAATGCAGATCAAAACATTTTCTGAGGATAAATTGCGGGCCTATGACAAATAGCTGTCACTTGAAAGCGAGCGATGCCTTTGGACAGAATCGTGTGCCATGCCCCCGCCGCGTGCGCATGTTTCTCGCTGAAAACGCATGTCCACGAAGACGTGGACATGGCACACATCCCCCAACGGGATCGCGATCCGAAAATCCACGGTGTGTTCAATCGCCGTCGAACTCGTGTACAATCGGAGGGCCCCGCCCGCCTGACGCCTGGCCTACCACGACTTCCATGGCGCGAATTGCTCACCACCGCTGTGCTGGCCCGATCGACCGCCGTACTTGGCTGCGGGTCGGTGGGTTGAGTCTCGGCGCGCTCGCCGCGGGAGGGCCGTTGTCGCTGTCGCAACTGCTCGCGGCAACGCAAGGTGTTTCCGCGGTGGATCGCGAGTTTTCGGTGATCCTGTTTTGGGCCAATGGCGGTCCCAGCCATATCGACTTGTTCGATCTCAAGCCGCAAGCGCCGGCCGAGTATCGTGGGCCGTTTCGACCGATCGCCACGTCGGTACACGGTCTCGAGATTAACGAGCATTTGCCGCGACTGGCGCAGATGGCCGAGCGGTTTGCCCTGGTGCGGAGTTTGCAGCACGAACGGAATGAGCACTCCGGCGGCACGCATCGGTTTCTCTCGGGCTATCCGTCGCGACAAGCGAATCTGAACGACGCCGAGTTTCCCGAGCTTGGGTCGGTCGTGGCCCATCAGTTGGCGGGCAAGTCGCGCGAGATCCCCAGCTTTATTGCCAACACGAAGTTTTACGGCGGCGGGCCGGCATATCTGGGGCCCGCCTATGCTCCGTACATGCCAGCGCCCAATCCGCAGTCGTCGACCGGCAACAATCAATACGATCCGATTCCGCTCTACAACACCGGCGCGGCGAGCGACAACCTCGCGATCACCGGCGATGGCGTGCTTACCTTGCGACGGCGGACCGAGTTGTTGCAGCAGCTCGACGTGTTGCCGCGGCTCGTTGATCGCTCGGGCATGATGGCGGCGCTCGATGGCTTTCAGCAGCAAGCCGTGGCGATGCTGTCGAGTCCGAAGACCCGAGAAGCGTTTGATTTGTCACGGGAACGCGCGGCGACCCGCGAGCGCTATGGCGACACGCATTGGGGCAAGAGCCTGCTCACCTGTCGGCGGTTGGTCGAAGCGGGCGTGCGATTTGTGCAGTGCCAGGCCGAGTTT
>JAEUIL010000504.1 GCA_016794255.1 Planctomycetaceae bacterium
AGAGCATCATTTGCGAACGCATCGCTCGTCTGATCGAGTGCCGCGACTTCAGCCCAAGCGGTGGCGACGGCCAAGGTCTTTGCTTCTTGCTGCGCGAGCAACGGCTGAGTGACCCAATTTTGCCAACCGATCAACACCGCCAAGCAAGCCGCTGCCGCGAGCGACGCCCAGCCCACGGGGCGCATCCAGACAGCTTCATTCGCAGGGGCGGGTACCAGCGGATGCAATGCGGTGGCCGTCGGCTGCAACGATTCCAGTTCGATCTCTGCCTCGGCCAACCGGCACGCCATGGTCAACTCGACCGCTTGGCTCAACGCCTCACGGGCCGATTGATCCTCGAGCAGCCGCGTCTCAAACGCCGCCGACTCGCTCGTCGACAGTTCGCCGAGCCGATATTGCACAGCGACCCACAGCAGGTCATCACCGGCCGCAGTCGGGGTCGCAGCAGCGTCGGTCGAGAAACCGCGGTCTGGTTGAGATTGGTTCGACATGGCAGCAGTCGGGGCTAGCAGAATCGAAGTGAGGGTTCTGCACTTAAGATGCGCCCGGGTAACGGTTTATTTGCCGGGAAGGAGAAAAAATGGCCGCGAGAATCCATCCTTCACGGGATGAACGGGGTCGTCAATCCTAAGTGATTACCAGCGTGTTATTTACGCCGGCATTCTACCGCCTCGATTCTGGTAGTTCTCGTGGCGATTTTGACTGTCAAACCTCACCGGTCAGCCCGCGTGCGCCGATCGGGGTAGAATATAGGGGGTGAGTTGTCCTACAGTCCGGTGTCTGATCGCCGGGTGGATGGGGATCACATCATGACTCGCGGCTGGGATGATTTCTCCGAACGCGATTTGGCCCGCATCGAGGCCGCGACCCACGAGGTCGGCCGGCATCTCTTTGCCCAACGGCCGCAGCACTCGGCCACCATCTTCCAGCGGCGCTGGTGGGATGATCGCATCATGGCTTGGGCGATGGCCGACGAGGCGGTCAAGGTGCAGATGTTCCGCTTTGTCGACGCGCTGCCGATGCTCAAGTCGAGCGCCAGCGTCACCCGCCATCTGCACGAATACTTTCACGAAGTCGAACGGCATCTGCCGGGGGCGGTGCGATTGGGGCTGTCGGTGGCGACGCCCGACTCGGTGGCTGGTCGAGCCTTGGCGATCACGGCCCGACGCAATGCCAACGGCTACGCGCGTCGCTTCATCGCCGGGTCGAACGTGGCCGAGGTGCTGGTCGCGGCGATGCGTGAACGCAAACAGCGACGGGCCTTCACGCTCGACATTCTCGGCGAGGCGGTCACCAGCGACCTCGAAGCCGAGCGCTATTTGCAGCTTTATCTCGATCTCATCGAACAAACCTCGCCGACGATCAACGCCTGGCCCGAGGTGCCGCAGATCGACCGTAGCGAGTTTGCCCCGCTGCCGCGCGTGAACGTGTCGGTCAAGCTGTCGGCGCTCGACTGTCGCTTCGACGCCATCGATCCCGTGGGGACCACCGAACGTGTGGCGACTCGGCTGCGGCGGTTGTTTCGCACCGCGCGGCAACACGGCGCTCAAGTTCACGTCGACATGGAATCGTACGACAAGAAGGATCTGACACTGCACATTTTCAAGCAGGTGCTGGCCGAGGACGAGTTCCGCGATTGGGCCGACATCGGCATTGTGATCCAGTGTTATCTCAAAGACGCCGAGCGCGATCTGCTCGCGCTGCGCGATTGGGCCGTCGAGCGCGGCACGGGCGTGTGGGTGCGGCTGGTCAAAGGAGCGTATTGGGATTACGAGACGGTGCTGGCCCGGCAGCGCGGGTGGCCCGTGCCGGTGTTTCAGGAGAAGTGGCAGAGCGACGTCAACTTCGAACGGCTCACGCGGCTCGCGATGCGCGAGCCGACCGTGCTGCGACCGGCGATCGCGAGTCACAACCTGCGTTCGCTGGCGCATGCGATTGCCGTGGCTCGTCACGCCGGCATTCCGCTCAATGCGTTCGAGTTGCAGATGCTCTACGGCATGGCCGACGAGGAGAAGCAGGCCATTGTCGACCTCGGGCATCGGTTGCGAATTTACATGCCCTATGGCGAGTTGCTGCCGGGCATGGCGTATCTCGTGCGGCGGCTGCTCGAGAACACCTCGAACGACTCGTTTCTCAAGGCCGCGTTTCAGGACCACGCTTCGCCGGAGGCTTTGCTCATGAATCCGAAATTGCACGCCCATCACGCCTCGGCCCACGCGGCGAAACATGCCTCGGCCACAGTCGTGAATGCGGCGAGTCACTTGAGCAGCTTCACGAACACGCCGCCGACCGACTTCGGCTTGGCCGTCAATCGCGATGCTCAGCAGGCAGCGCTCGAACAGGTCCGCACGTTGTTCGGTCGACACCAGCCGCTCGTGATCGATGGTCACGCGGTCGATACCAAGGACCGGCTCGAGTCGTTCAATCCGTCGCATTGTCGCGAGTTGCTCGGCACGACCGCCGCAGCGGGCGTCGACGAAACGAATCGGGCCGTGGCCGCGGCTCAACACGCATGGCGCGCGTGGAACGCCCGGCCGATCGACGAGCGTGCCGGGTGCCTCGACGCAGCCGCCGACATCATGCAAGCGCGACGGTTTGAGCTGGCCGCGTGGATCACGCACGAGTGTGGCAAGCCGTGGCGCGAGTCCGACGGCGACGTGGCCGAGGCGATCGATTTTTGTCGTTACTATGCGACAAGTGCCCGCGAGTTGCAGGCCGGCGGGCTCGACGTGCCGGGCGAGGAGAATCGCTTCGTCTACATGGGGCGCGGCGTGGCGGCGGTGATCGCGCCGTGGAATTTTCCGCTCGCTATTCTCACAGGCATGACCGTCGCCGCGCTCGTCACCGGCAACACGGTCATCATGAAACCGGCCGAGCAGTCGCCGCTGATTGCCGCGCGGTTGTACGAGATCCTCCGCGAGGCGGGCGTTCCCGCGGGAGTGATTCACTATCTGCCCGGTAAGGGCGAAGTGTGTGGCGCGCGGCTCGTCGATCATCCGCAGGTCGCGCTGATTGCGTTCACCGGTTCGCGGCAGGTGGGGCTCGCGATTCATCGTCGCGCGGCCGAGGTGTCTGCTGCCGGTTGCACGCAAGTCAAACGGGTCATTGCCGAGATGGGGGGCAAGAACGCGATCATTGTCGACGACGATGCCGATCTCGACGAGGCGGTGCTCGGCGTCATGCACAGTGCGTTCGGCTACCTGGGTCAAAAGTGCTCGGCCTGTTCGCGCGTGATCGTGCTCGATGCGGTTCACGATGCGTTTTGCGAGCGGCTGGTCGAGGCGACGCGGAGTTTGTCGATCGGGCCTGCCGAGTTGCCCGGCACACAGATCGGTCCGCTCATCGACTCGGCCGCAGTCGCCAAGGTGCGCAGCTACATCGACGTGGCTCACGGCGAAGGCCGCACGTTGCTCGCCGTCGACGTGGGACCGCTCGCCGACGAGGGGAACTTCATTGGGCCGCACATCTTTGCGAACGTGAAGCCGACGTGTCGCATCGCTCAAGAAGAGATTTTCGGGCCGGTGCTCGGCATCATTCGGGCCGCGAACTTTGCCGACGCGCTCGACATCGCCAACGGCACCGACTACGCGCTGACCGGCGGCGTGTTTTCGCGTTCGCCCGAGCATCTCGAACAAGCTCGACGTGAAATGCAGGTCGGCAACTTGTATCTCAATCGCGGCATCACCGGCGCGCTCGTCGGTCGTCAGCCATTCGGTGGCTTCCGCATGAGCGGCATCGGCTCGAAGGCCGGCGGACCGGACTATCTGTTGCAGTTCGTCGTGCCGAAGACGATCACGGAGAACACGATGCGACGAGGGTTCGTGCCAGGGGAGTGACGTTGGTCGGTCAATTGAGAATTAACTTGTGTGCCATGCCCACGTCTGCGTGGGCATGCTTCGATTCTCCACTTGTGAAGCCGTTCATGATCGTTAATCCCCGGCTTCCGGTTTGTGAATCTATCGAGTGGTCAATGGTTACTCGGTGAAAGGGGCAGCATGCCCACGCAGACGAGGGCATGGCACACTTTCATTCACGTGTTGGCTAATAGCTACGGAGCCGACCACGTTGGCACGGATTCGACGTCAATCCGTAACGGGCCTTCGGTTCGTCCTGCATAGTCTGCCGCACTCGACCAATGCCAATCTTCGGGTCGTGAACAAAGTCCGCGTTTCACGGGATTGCGATGAATGTACTCGATCTCGTGATGCACTGTCGCGGGCTCAACCACGTTACGATCAAAGCCCCCACCTCGCTGCCAGAAGCGATGGTGGACCATGCCGTTTGGCTGGCGATCCTCGAGCTGCGCGAGGAAGGCTGGGGCATGCTCGCGAATCCACGGCAACGCCCGTTTGCTGACCGACTGCTTGACTGTGTTCAGGAACGCACTGATCGAATAGTCCTGCTCAGTCGGCCAGACAAGTAGGTGAACATGTTCGGGCATGATGACATACGCCCAGAGGTGATAGTGATGCCGAGAACGGGCTCGGTCGATCGCTTCAGTCACCCACTGCCGACTACGATCTTTGCTGAGAAAGGGGCGACGCTGAAAGCATGAAAACGTCAACGCATGGGCATGGCCCGGTAGGTTGAGTCGTTGACATTGCTTTCGAGGAGACATTTTTGGCTGATGGATGGTGAATCTGTGAAGGGGCCGCATGCCCACGAAGACGTGGGCATGGCACACATGCACACAGCATACAAAAAGTTGTGCGGCGCAGCCTGAGCGGGGGTCAAGTGGTGTTCTTGAGTTGGGGGATAAAGCAAGGCAATTGACGAACCGTGATCGTTAGTCGGTCTCCGTCCCCCGACGGATCGTCGACTGGATCACGGCTCCACTAACCATCCACGACCCGGTCTCAGGCCGCGACGCACGGGATCACGCTCTACGACTGACCGACGTTTTCCTCCGGACACCTGATCCCGGTTCCGGACGTCGGAGCACGAACGCGAGTGAGTTGGAATACCCGACGGTGTGGCGATCGTGTCTCGCCGCACGCTGTTGTCGTCGCTGTCACTCGCGTTCAAGCGGCTGCAATTCAACTCGTCGTACTCAAGCGATGTTTCACGACCATCGCCAGATATTCGTTCCGACATTCCGAGCCGTCCGTCGGTTGAACCTCGCGGAACGGGCAGCGGTACCGGCTGCTCGCGTCGCTTGGCTCAACCATCCGTCCGGTGAGTTCGGCCAGCGATCGCAGTCATGTGTCCCAAAGCGGTATAAGCGGGCCAAGGTTATCGGCGTCGGAATACTCACACCTCGGGGACTTTTTCGTCGCAGCAGCAAGAACACTAACAGCGACGAACGTTAACGACCCTCTTCATGACTCGGTTGAATCAGCTTTGCGGAGGATAGGTGAACGGGACGGGCGGTGTCCAATGCGAACGTGGCCACCGCCGAAAAAAATTCCAAGCCGGGACCTTCGGTCCTGGTGTGCGGACGTTTCCCGTTGAGCACTCATCCCGCGTGCCATGTGCACCAATCGCGGGAGATACTCCGCACTGATGTTAATGCAAGTCCTGTGAGACGCCCCAACGGCAAGTGAAAATCACCTGATCGAGATGCGACGAGACTAGAAGGAAAAGGGAGGGGTGAAAACGCAATAAGGAGCACTGATATAGTGTTTCCAAAAGTAGCGTCACGTTTTACCCATCCCAAACTGCCTGCGTGTTTTAAGTCGACAGCCTTGCTTAGTCCAGGAAATCGCTCTCCTGGGTGTGTTGCTTGGTAGTAGATACTTTCGACTCGCAAACTAAGGGCGACGATTCCCGGGGGCGAGTGTCTGCGTTTCGGGCATTCTCAGCTTCACGTCGTGGCAGTTTCGCTAAGCCACGCCACACACGCAGCTGATTCACTGCCTTCTCGTGACTTAACAGCAGGGCTATTTCTGCGTCATTTAGGGACATCTTGTAGGACTTCTCGAACTCCATCGCCATATCCCCATGCATAGATTTTAGGAATTCGATTAGATCATCAAATTCTGCGCGATATCGCTCTCGTTCAATCGTAAGCAGAGAGAATACGAGTATTACAAGAAGCAGCAGCCCACAGAAAATCTCTGCGTATGCAATGCATTTAGCAAAGCTTGAAACTGGCGAGATACCTCCAATATCGGATGTCATGATCGTACCAAAGCTGTATCCGACGAAGTCCCACCATGTAAGGTGCGAGGGCGTGAAGCTATCTGCATCGATCTTGTATAGCGACCAGTATTCCGCAGAGAACACAAGGACGGTGAACGTGACTGAAAACAAGAGCGATCCGATCAAGTATATGTCAAGCATCCGACTAATCGCAAGCTCACGTATTCTCTCCGCAAGTACTAGGATAGTCCAGGTTGTAAAGAAGTCTTGATATACACACTCAGCTCGTTGCCTTTCATAGTCGGAAGACTCAAGCGTTAGCTTGTCGAGCTTGTCCTTGCCGGTCAAGATTCCCTTTTCCTGCATATACTGCCAGAAGCGATGCGCCATAGAGCGGAGATCGGCGAGTACCGAGGACGGTTGGCAAGTCATGCGAATTCGATCAAGGAAATGGATTCCAAGACACATCGCAAGCAAGGACATCGCTAGATGTAGGATCCAATGGCTTTCACTTAGCGCTATTGCAAGAAGGGACAGGGCCATAATCGTCGCCATTACGAAATTGCGGCGAAACTGAACAATGTGGTTGTGAATCGCCGGGTAAAACGCGACAGCAATTGCCCAGTGTCGAAAGAGCCAAACGGGAACGTGCAGCAACGTGAGGATAAACGGATAAAAGAGTATGTAACCGACAAGGACCCGAAAGCGTCGATTGCCGAGAGTCACCCACAATGCTGAAGTGATGCCGATGATAGCGAAGAACCGGTATTGCAACAGATGAGTATGAGACGGCAGTGTGCTCTGTAAAATCAAGAGGTCAATGTCACAGACAAAGAGCTTTACGAATGCCATCGCCCAAACAAGAATCGCGATTATTTCCCGAAGCCACCACTTCCTTTGCCCAGGCATGGAGATGCCTCCTGTTAATTCCGGCGATAACGATACCATTTTCGCAGTATGACACCAGATTGCGGTCCAGTACTTGTGCCCCGTAAAGCTCATCGACCAATTAGAAAAACCGTCGGCGCGGTGAGCGAACTCACTCGCGCCGACGGTCAAGTCACGGTCAACCAACCGGGTTGCTCGCGGGATTCATTCCCACAGTCCGTTACGAGCAACCCAAGCTGTTTCCACAGTTGTGACAGAGATAGCAATTGCCGGCTCGAACGGCGATCGAACCGCAGTTGTCGCACGTCGGAGCGTCGCTCTGGAACTTGGCGTACTGCTCCGAACGAACCGACTTGCCCCCGGTCGTTTGCAACTCCAACTTCGGGGCCACGCCCGCTCGTTCGAGCAGCGACAACGCCGTGGTCGCCGCGGCCGTGAGCGTCGCACCGGCCCAGCCCTTGCCGTTGGTCGCAGTACCGTTGGCAGGAGAGCCGTTGGGCTTGTGACCGTTACCGTTCACCGCACTGCCATTGGTGGCACTGCCGTTGGCTGCGTGAGTACCGTTCTTCTTGACGGCATCCACGCCATTTCCGTTAACCAGCCCGCCAACCTTCGTGGCGACGGGCTTCAACTCCCCCGGTGTATCATCCTCGTGGTTGAGCGACCGTGGGTCCTTGCCCTGATCCGGTGGCAGGCCGCTGGTGGCTTCCTTAAAGCCCGGGATGAACTTGTTGCCGAGCCAGCGGAAGATGTAGTCGACCAAGCTCTTGGCGATGCGGATCTCGGGATTGGTCGTGTGACCCATCGGCTCGAACCGCGTGTGCGAGAACTTGTTCACGAAGACTTCGAGCGGCGTGCCGTATTGCAAGCTCATCGAGATCGCCGTGCCGAAGCAGTCCATCAAACCGCCGATGGTGCTGCCTTCTTTGGCCATGGTGATGAACAACTCGCCCGGTCGGCCGTCGTCGTACAGGCCGACGGTGAGGTACCCCTCGTGACCGGCGACGCTGAACTTGTGTGTGACCGAGTTACGCGTGTCGGGCAGTCGTTCACGACGCGGGGCGGCTTTGACCTTGCCGGCCGCTTTGTCCCCTTCGGTGCTCGTCGAGAGCGGTTGGCTTTCCTTCGAGCCATCGCGGTAGACGGCCAGAGCCTTGAGCCCCAACCGCCAGCCTTCGGTATAAGCCTCGGCGATTTCGTCGGCCGTCGTCTCACGCGGCATGTTGACCGTCTTCGAGATCGCTCCCGAGAGGAACGGCTGAGCCGCGGCCATCATGTGCACGTGAGCCCGCCAGGCGATCGAACGCTCGCCGTTACGCGGCTTGAACGCACAATCGAACACCGACAGATGCTCGGGCAGTAAATCGGTCGAACCCTCGACCGTGTCGTTCTTGTCGATGTAGGCCAAGATCGACTCGATCTTCGGCTGATCGTAGCCCAAGGTTTGCAGCGCCAGCGGCACGGTGTTGTTGACGATCTTGAGCATGCCGCCACCGGCGAGTTGCTTGTACTTGACGAGCGCGATGTCCGGCTCGATGCCGGTCGTATCGCAATCCATCAAGAAGCTGATCGTGCCGGTCGGAGCCAGCACCGTCGCTTGGGCATTGCGGAAGCCGTGAACACGACCCTCGGCGAGGACATCGTCCCACACTTGACGAGCCGCTTCACGCAAGTAATCCGGGCAGGCGGCGTTGAGATCGTCGACCGCATCGCGGTGCATCTGCATGACACCCAGCATCGGTTCGCGGTTCTCTATGTATCCATCGAACGGACCCACGGCCGCGGCGATCTCGGAGCTCGTCAGGTTTGCCGCTCCGTGCAACAGCGCGGTCATGGCACCGCACAGGCCGTAAGCGCCGTCGCTGTCGTAGGCCAAGCCGCTCGACATGATCAAGCTGCCGAGGTTCGAGTAGCCTAAGCCGAGCGGACGGAACTTGTGGCTGTTCTCGGCGATCCGCTTGGTCGGATAGCTGGCGTGATCGACGAGAATTTCCTGAGCAATGAAGAACAACCGGCACGCGGTTTGGAAGCGTTCGACATCGAACGTGCCATCCTCGAGCCGGAACTTCATCAGGTTGATGCTCGCCAGGTTGCACGCCGTGTTGTCGAGGAACATGTACTCGGAGCACGGGTTGCTGGCGTTGATGCGGCCCGAGTTAGGGCAGGTGTGCCAGTGGTTGATCGTCGTGTCGTATTGGACACCCGGATCGCCACAGAACCAGGCCGACTCGGCCATCTTGGTCATCAACTCGCGGGCCTTGAACGTCGGGCCGGGATGCGAGCCGTCGGTGACCCAATGCGTGGTCCAGTCGGCGTCTTTCTCGCACGCTTCCATGAAGTCGTCGGTCACGCGGACCGAGAGATTCGCGTTCTGGAACAAGATCGAGCTGTACGCCTCGCCATTGAAGTTCGAGTCATAGCCGTTCTGGATCAAGATGCGGGCTTTCTTCTCTTCCTTCGACTTGCATTCGATGAAGTCGAGGATGTCGGGGTGCCAGATCTTGAGCGACTGCATCTTGGCCGCACGACGGGTCTTGCCGCCGCTCTTGACCACGGCCGCGATTTGGTCGTAGACCCGCATGAACGACAACGGGCCGCTCGGCTTGCCGCCGCCACTCAGCTTCTCGCGATGCGAACGCAGGGTCGACAAGTCGGTGCCCGTGCCCGAGCCGAACTTGAACAACATGGCCTCGCTACGGGCGAGCTCCATGATGTCTTCCATGTTGTCTTCGACGCTTTGAATGAAGCAGGCCGAGCCTTGCGGGTACTCGTACGGGTTCTCGGGCTGCTTGACCGTTTGGGTCTCGCTGTCGAAGTGCCAGTTGCATTGGGCACCTTTGACGCCGTACTGGTGGTACAGACCGACGTTGAACCACACGGGCGAGTTGAACGCGCCGTGCTGATGCAAGCAGAGCCACGTCAGGTCGCGATAGAAGTTCTCGCCATCGTCTTCGCTGGCGAAGTAGCCATCCTTCACGCCCCAGTCGGTGATCGTGCGGGTCACGCGATGGATGAGTTGCTTGATGCTGTATTCGCGTTCCGGCGTGTTGACCTCGCCGTAGAAGTACTTGCTGCACACAACGTTCGTGGCCAACTGGCTCCAGAACGTGGGGACTTCGCAGTTGGTTTGCTCGAAGAGGACTTCGCCGTTTTCGCCCTTGATCGCGGCGGTGCGGACGTTGTACTCGACCGTATCGAATGGATCGGCGACATCCTCGGGGCAAAAGACCGGCGAGACTTGCAGTCCCTTCGGCTTGCGCGATGGAGCGCGGGTTGGACGTTTGGCGACAGCGGCACCTTGCGGCGCGCGAGAACCCAGATCAGCCATGGAAGGCCTCCCTCAAGAGAAGTGTGTGCAAAGCTCAGGCATCCGTTCCGTTAGTGTACATAAGAACACTCACGCACAACAGCTTATCGACAAATTTCGCCGCGAAGGATGCCATTCTTTCGCGGTGAAGGTTGGGACGGTTAGTCAGACCAGGAAAGGCAGGCAACCGTCGCTCGACACCCAATATATTGTAGATGACGTATCGGCATCCACAAGGCATGGTGTTGAGGGAGCCGAATGTACCAAGTCAAAAATGACCGTCAATTCTTTTTTTCGTATCGCCTAAACCGCTTGTGCCGACCCGTGTTAGGGCAAGATGAGGGAAAGTAATACCACCTTCCGAGCCCGACCACCTCAGTCACAAACTCTTGTGACACAAGACATTTAGGAGAAATGGATCGCGGTGAGGTGAGGGCGATTGTGAGCCAATCTTTTTTCAGAAATTTTGCTAGCATTAGCAGCATGTCGGCGCACGAAAAAACCGCGCAGACTACCAAGCCTGCGCGGTTCTTCGATTGAAATCAATGACGCGTGATGCGTCTAGCCGGTGATCTTCTCGATCTTCACCAGAGTGCTCAATTGACGGTGTCCAGTCTTGCGGCGCGAGTTCT
>JAEUIL010000527.1 GCA_016794255.1 Planctomycetaceae bacterium
AGACGACGGACAACTTCACGTTCAAGCGCACGTTCGGTGGCGAAAAAGGTAAGCGTTACAAAGTCACGCTCCGCTTTCGCGGCGTGGTCGAGCCGATGATGTACAAGGGTGGCGAGCAAGTCGGCGAGTATTTCTACATCGGCGGCGAAAAGAACAACGGCACCTACAACGTCTACCAAATCAGCGTGTCATCGCCCAAGCAACACTACTTCTTGAACCGGCAGGACAAGGTCGGCCACAAGATTTTTACGATCGACTACACACAGAAGATCGAGATTGACGGCGGGGCCGAGATCACGTTTCATGGCGACGGCCAAAATGGTCGGCTGATCACGAATTTCAAGAAGCTCGTCGTGCCCGACGTACCGCCGGCTCCGCAGCCGTACAACGGTCAGTTCGTGCAAGTGAACGTCGTTGATGTAAAGTAAGGCGAATCAAGCGACGAGCGCGGTCGATCACCCACGCCGCGCTCGTTGCAATTTCGCCTGAAAGCCGGGACGCGAGAACACTTCGGGATTCACGACACCTCGTGCGGGCTGCTTCCCGTGCAGCACGTCGACCACCGAGGTCAACGCCGTGCGGCCGATGTCGCGAAACAGATCGTCGGTCCAGGCGATCGCATGCGGCGCGAGCAGCACGTTGTCCAACTCGGCGAATCGCGGCGCGGTGGTCAGCGGCTCGTTCTCGAAACAGTCCAGTGCCGCGCCCGCGATTTGGCGCTTGCTCAAAGCGTCGTACAGCGCGGCCTCGTCGACAATGCCGCCGCGCGCGGTGTTGATCAGAAACGCGGTGGGCTTCATGCGGGCGAGTTGATCCCGACCGATCAAACCGCGCGTCGTATCGAGCAGCGGACAATGGATCGAGACAAAGTCTGCTCGCACCAACAGGTCGTCGAGCGTCGTCGATTCCCCCCCCGCGGCAGCGATGGCATCCGGCGGGAGAAACGGATCGAACACGAGCGGCGCGGCCATGTCGAGCTTCGTCGTCAAAGCGGCGAGCGTGCGACCGATACCGCCGAAGCCAATGATGCCCAGCGTGCGACCCGATAGACCGAGGCCCATGTGAGCGCTGCGATCGTCCCAGCGGGCTTCGCGAATCAAGCGATCCTTGATCGACACGCGATACGCGAGCGCCAGCATCCACGCCAGCGTCGCCTCGGCCACGGGACGGTCGACGGCTCCGACCGTGATGGTCAAAGCCACATCGCGGGCCGTGCAGGCGGCGACATCCACCGAGTCGTATCCTACGCCAAATCGCGCCACGACCAGCAGTCGATCGGCCTGCGATAAACTGCGTGCCGTCACTCGCGGCGTTAGCACGAGGACCGCATCCGCATCAGCCAGTTGATCCGGCGCGATCTCGGGCTCGTGACGTGAAAACCGCTCGACGGTAATCGACGGCTGCGTGGCGAGCAGATCGAGGCCGATGTCCTGGTAGCGTGGGTTGCCCGTGGCATCGTAGAAATCGTGGGTCAGCGCGAGCTTGAAGCGTTGTTTCAAAACGTCCGTCATTTCCAAGGATTCCCTTCCACGGTCGCACACGACTCGGCCACGATGATCCGCTCAGGACGCGGACCCGCATAGACCCACAACATTTCCATCGTGTCGTGACTTTCGTTGATGAAGTAATGGACTCGGCCACGCGGTTGCAGAGCGGTCGCCCGATCGCTCATGGCATGGCGACGTCCCTCGACGACGCAGGTGGCATGTCCCGAGATGATCGAGATCGATTCGTCGAAGTCATGCAGATGCGCCGGCAACCGTCCCCCGGGATGGAACAGCGCATAGCCGCCACTCATTTCGATCCCGGGCATCAACTCGGCGTTGAAGAAGTCGACGAACTCGGTGTTCGGCCCCGCCGCGGTTCGGGCAGCGGTCTTGGTCCGCGTGATCCGTTCCTTGCCGGGGAGACCCGTGGCGGCATCCGGCATCTGGCGGCGCGGGAAGAACTGGTCGATCAAACGTCGCGCGGGTGTATCGGTCGCCAGCGCCACGCAAACCACCACGGGCTGTCGACCGGCGTTGACCGCCGAGTGCGCCACACCACGCGGAATGGTCACATTGTCGAGCCGTTCGAGCCGGTATTGCCGCCCCTCGACCTCGAACGTCAGCGTACCATCTAGCACCGTGACACTTTCGGTAAACTCATGGTCGTGTGTCGGCAGTCGAGCCCCCGGCGCGAACGTGACCAGTCCCGTCGTGAGATTTCGCGCGGCGTTGTGTTTGCCGACCAGTGGTGTGAACTGAACTCCTGGCGCGAGCTCAACGCCCGGCTGTTCGCCTACTCGGGTCATCGACTCGCGTCGGTCGGGTCGAAACGACTCGGGCGGCGTGGCGAGCGGTGCCGATGTTGCGAGCGGTTCGCATGCCGAGAGATCGGCCTGCATGCGGCAGTCGCGATTCACGACCCGAAGCGAGTCACGGACAGTGCGGATGAGCAAGCCCGCATCGGTTCCCAGGCCCAGCATGCGAAAGCCTTGGGCGACGCGCTGCGTGAGGTCGTCGTGACTCGTGGTCATCACGCCGCAGTGCTTTCCCGCCGCGATGATCTGATCCTTGATCGCCACGATCTGCTCGGCTACGCCCGGGCCTTCCCATTGTCCGCGAAAGCCTGCCGAGGCCGAGAAGTCAGCCGGCCCGAAGAAGAACAACTCGACGCCATCGACTGTGAGCATCGCCGGTAATTGTCGGGCGGCCCGCACGGTTTCGATAATCGGCACTACGAGCACGTGTTCATTCGCACCTGCGGTATGTTCGACGAAAGCTTGGCCCCACGCGGTCGCACGTTCGGCGCCGATCCCGCGCATGCCGTCGAGCGGGTAACGAGCAAAGGACACCGCTTGCCGCAGTTGCTCGGCCGACTCAACCCACGGAACGACAATGCCATCGGCACCAATGTCGAGGGCTCGTTTGATCGCGCCCGCGTTCAGTTCC
>JAEUIL010000534.1 GCA_016794255.1 Planctomycetaceae bacterium
GTTGCGGCCAACTGGAACAAGTCCACGCCGGTCGAAGCCGCTCGGCTTGCCAGCGGACCGATCCACGAGTTTGTCGACGAACAGGGGCAAACGCGGTTGCCGCACACACATCAATTGACGATGCCATTCAATGGGCGTATCGAGTCGATCGACTTGGCTGAAGGGGCGGCGGTGAAAGCCGGACAAGTCGTGGCGCGTCTCGTGCCGCTCGACATGGAGTTGGCCGTGGCCGAGGCTCGCGCGGGTGTCGATCGCGCCAAAGCCGCCATCGAGGAGAATGACGACATCGGCGTCGAGAGCACGACCTTGCAGCAGACGCTCAAGATGGTCGAGTCGATGGACAGCACGGTGAAGGCGGCCGACAAGCGAGTCACCGCCGGCGAAGCGAAGCTCAACTATGCCAACAAAAACTTTCGCCGCATGGATGATCTGCGGCAACGGAACGCCGTGGCCGAGGACATGTTCAACCAAGCCGAGATGCAGCAAGTGAGCGCGAGCGTCGACTTTCAACAAGACGTGCTCGTCGCCGCCGCGATGCACAGCATGCAGGCCGCGACGATTCTCGCCCCGCAAGTCATTCGCCAATACATCACGCGCAAGTCGCTCACCGGCAAAGTGAAACTACAAGAGTTGGCCCAGGCCGAGGCACGGCTCAAGCAGATGCTGCGCGACCAAGAGCGCGGCGAAATGAAGAGCCCGATCGACGGCACGATTCTCGAGCGGCGTGAGACGAACGAACGGCAAGTCGCGGCGGGGACGTTGCTCGTGTCGATCGGCAATCTCGACACGCTCGAAGTCGAGGCCGACATTTTGAGCCAGGATGTGGTGAATGTCGCCGTGGGTCAGCCGGTTGAGATCTACGGCCCGGCGATCGGCCAGCATCCGGCCCATGGCAAAGTGACGCGGATCTATCCCGCCGGGTTCACGAAAGTGAGTTCGCTCGGTGTCGAGCAGCAACGCGTCAAGGTGATCGTCGGCTTCGAGCCGAGCGAAGTCGCGCGACTGCGGCAAGAGAAAGGACTCGGCGTTGGCTATCGTGTGCGGACTCGTATCTTCACCGCGGCCAAAGAGAACGTGCCGCTCGTGCCACGTTCGGCGATGTTTCGCAGCCCGACCGGCGACTGGCAGGTGTTTGCCGTGCGTGATTCGGTCGCCCGCTTGCAAACGATCGAGGTCGGCTTGATGAACGATCGCGTGGCCGAGGCGGTGCGGGGGCTCGCCTCGAACGAAGTCGTTGTGTTGTCGCCCGAGACTTCGCTGGTGGATGGAGCGGTCGTGCGGGCCGTGATCGCACAGCCGTCAACCGTTGAGGCGAATTAGCGTCTCCTGATCGATTGCGAGGGTTAGAGTTATGTCATCTCCTGTGTTACCGCCCGCACGGATCACGTTGCAGTCGATCTTGATCGCGATGATCTGGTTCAGTGCTTACTTTGCCCTCACAGGATTCGTGTTTCGCCACATGCCTGCGGGCCGACTGCAGTGGTTAGTCCTCCTGCCCTGCAATCCCGTCTCCGGTGCCATCTTTGGCGGTGGTGTGGGAGCGTTGTTTCACAGATACATCGAAGGAAGTCTGGGCGGACTGCTGCTCGGCGGTCTGAGCGGATTGACGATCGCCCTGCTCCCGTGGGTCTTGTGACGGCGTTGGAGCCGCCCGAGGCCCGATTTGCTGGCGAAACATGACTTTCTCGTTCTGACGGTCGCGAACCTTTCCGCCAGCCGGTTTTTGAATTACGATTCGAGGATGCCTCGCACTTCGACCACCACCCTTGACCGTGACGAAATTCGCCGCCAGATCCGCGACTCGGGTCTGCGCGTGACCATGGCCCGCGTTGCCGTGCTCGAAAAGCTCAACGCCGCGCGGTCGCCGTTGAGTCACGCCGAGCTCGCCGATGTGCTCGTGCCCGAGGGTCTCGATCGCGCCACGGTCTACCGCAATCTCATCGATCTGACCGAGGCCAATCTGGTCAGCCGTAGTGAGCTGGGCGATCACGTGTGGCGTTTCGAGTCGCGTCGCGCCGGTCATGGTCACGACTGCGAACCGCACCCACATTTTGTCTGCATCACCTGCGGCGAGGTGAGCTGTCTGGCGAACGTAAAGTTCGAGCTCTCACCCGCCCCCGCCAGCGGCAAGTCGGTGATTCACGAGCTGTCTGAAGTGTTGCTCAAAGGCCAGTGCGTGAAGTGCGCCTCGTAGATTCGTAGGCCGGAACCAGTCTGCGCAGTTCCGGCGATGTGATGCGACTGATGAGCCACGGTCTCTGGCACTTCTTTGCCGGAACAGCGCTACGCTTGTTGCCGGCCTGATATGGCTGGACCTGTCAAGTGAGAGTGAGTTGTTTTGATGCGTTGGCTTATCGGATGTTGTATGACGGCAGGCGGTGCAGGTGGCGAGTGGTGCGACGATGGATCAGCCTGATATTCGTGGGTTGGTTACCA
>JAEUIL010000561.1 GCA_016794255.1 Planctomycetaceae bacterium
CGGTAACAACCGTTCGGTCTACGAGCACGTGGCCGAGTTCATGGCTGCGAGCGTCGGCGAAAAGGTGCCGTTCCGCATCGAAGTCGAAACTCCAAAAGTGCCGCTCGTTCGCAACGGGGCGATGGAGCTGAAGGTCAAAGCGATCCGCGAAGGGGACTTCAAGGGTCCGATCGCGGTGCGGTTCCTCTACAACCCGCCGGGCGTCAGCGCCTCGGGCGGTGTCTCGATTGCCGAAGGTCAAACCGAAGCGTTGATCCCCGTCACAGCCAATGCGAACGCCGAAGTCAAAGCTTGGCCGATGGTCATCATGGCCGAGGCGAACGTGGGCAACGGTAGCGCGTTGATCTCGTCGAAGTTCTTCAATCTCGACGTGGCCGAGGCGTTCTTCACGATCGCGTTCAAGCCGTCGGCGGCCGAGCAAGGCCAGGAAGGTGTCGTCGCCGCGACGCTCGCGAATCAAGTCGAGTTCAACGGCAAGGCCAAGGTCGAGTTGATCGGTCTGCCGGCCGAGTCGACCGCCGAGCCGATCGAGATCACCAAGGACTCGGAAGAGATTTCGTTCAACGTGAAGACCACCGCCAAGACGCCGCCGGGCAAGCACAAGACGCTCGTCGCTCGGATCTTGGTGCCGCAAGCTGGCGAGCAGATCGTGCATATGCTCGGCACCGGCGAGTTGCGGGTCGACACGCCGTTGCCGCCGAAGCCAACCAAGCCCAACGCCGCACCTGCCGCGGCCGTCGCCACCACGCCCAAGCCTGCCGCCGCAGCCAAGCCGCTCAGCCGGCTCGAGATGTTGCGGAAAGAGCGTGAGAGCGTCGGTGCGAATAACGAGAAGAAACAGTAGAGAATCAAGTGATTGGTGGTTAGTGGCTAGTTGTTAGGCCAAACGCGAGCAGTTTTTTCGCGGTGTCGGCAGTTCTAGCCAACCACTAAACACCAGCCACTAACCACCCTAAGCATTTAGCCGGATACGTTTAAGGAGATAGCCGTGAGTCGTCAACAAACTTGGCTGCGTTGGTTCGGTTCGTGCAGCATCGCGCTGGCCGCGGTCGGTGTGGGCTCGGCGTTTGCCGCCGGTCCTGTGACCAAACTCGAAGTCTTCCCGCCCGATGTGAATCTGAACACGGCCCGCGATTATCAGAACGTCATCGCGGTGGCAACGTGTGCCGATGGCGTGACGCTCGATGTCACCAAGCAAGCCCAGTTCAAGCTGGCCAACGGCTCGTTTGCCAAGCTCGACGGCTCGGTGCTGCGTCCGACGGCCGACGGTCAAACCTCGCTCGAAGTGACGTATCAAGGTCACAAGGTCGAGATCCCCGTCGCGGTCAAAGAAGCGACCGTCGATCGTGCGATCAGCTTTGAACTCGACGTGATGCCGGTGTTCATGCGAACCGGCTGTAACACCGGTAGCTGCCACGGCGCGGCCCGGGGTAAAGATGGCTTCATGATCTCGCTCTTTGGCTACGACGCCGCGGGCGATCACTATCGTCTCACCCAAGAACTCGGTTTCCGCCGGATCAATCTCGCGCTGCCGGCCGAGAGCATGTTGCTCGAAAAGATCGACGGCAGCGTGCCGCACACCGGTGGCAAGCGCGTCACCAAGGGTGACGAGTATTACACGTCGATCCTGCGATGGCTCGAAGCCGGCGCACCGAACGATGTCGGCAATACGCCGAAGGTCGTTCGCGTCGAGTTGTTCCCCAAGCAAGTCGTGCTCGAAGGTGAAGGCGCCACGCAGCAACTCGTCGCTCGCGCCGTCTACACCGACGGCACCGATCGCGATGTCACGTCGCTGGCCGTGTTCATGTCCAATAACGACAACTCGGGCCCCGTGAGCGAAGCCGGTTTGATCACCGCCGCGAACCGTGGCGAAGCGTTCTGCATGGCTCGGTTTGAGACGCACACCGTCGGCATGCAAGCCTTGGTGCTGCCGAAGAACTTGCAATACGCCCCGCCGCAATCGAAGCCCGTCAACTTTGTCGATCAACTCGTCGATGCCAAGCTGCAAAAGCTCCGCATTCTGCCGAGCGAGATCTGCAATGATGAAACGTTCCTCCGCCGCGCGTCGCTCGACATCAACGGCCTGTTGCCGACTGAAGAAGAATACTTCGAGTTTGTCAACGATCGCGATCCGGGCAAGCGGGCGAAGCTGGTCGACCGTTTGATCGATCGCAAAGAGTTCTCGGAAATTTGGGCGATGAAGTGGGCCGAGGTGCTGCTGCTCAAGAGCAACAACCAGCAGGTGAGCTACAAGAGCATCTACTTGTATGCCAACTGGCTCACGCAGCAGATTTCAAACAGCGTGCCGATGGACCAAATCGTGCGCGAGCTGATTAGCGCCACCGGCGGTTCGTTCAAGAACCCGGCGACGAACTACTATCAGACGCAGCCCGAGACACTGAAGCTGGCCGAGAACACGGCCCAGGTCTTCATGGGCTTCCGCACGCAATGTGCCCAGTGCCACAACCATCCGTTCGACCGTTGGACGATGGACGACTATTACAGCTTTGCCGCGTTCTTTGCCCAAATGGGCCGCAAGCAAGGCCAGGACTATCGCGAAACGATCGTCTACAACCGCGGCTCGGGCGAGGTGGCCAACCCGGTGACCAAGAAGAACATGAAGCCGAAGTTCCTCGGCGGCGAGACGCCCGACACCACGGGCAAGGATCGCCGCGAGTTGCTGGCCGACTGGCTCGCCTCGCCGCAGAACCCGTATTTTGCGGTGAACATTGCCAACCGCGTGTGGGATCATTTCTTCGGCATCGGCATTGTCCACCCGGTCGACGACGTCCGCATCAGCAACCCGGCGAGCAACCCCGAGTTGTACGAAGCGCTCGGTCAACAACTGGTGAAGTACAAGTATGACTTCAAGCGGTTGGTCCGCGACATTGTGTTGTCGAACGCTTATCAACGTGCGACCGAGCGTAACGCCAGCAACGAGACCGACGAGAAGAACTTCGCCCATGCGAACGTGCGTCGCATCAAGGCCGAGTCGATGCTCGACGTGATCAATCAAGTGACCGAGACCAAGGAAAAGTTCCGCGGTCTGCCACTCGGTTCACGCGCTGTACAAATCGCCGACGGTGCCACGACTAACTATTTCTTGCAAACCTTCGGTCGCTCGCCGCGTGAAACGGTCTGTGCGATGGACGCGAAAACCGATCCGTCGCTGTCGCAGTCGTTGCACTTGCTCAACGGCACGACCGTCGATGGCAAGGTGCAGCAAGGTGGCGTCGTGAAGAAGTTGCTCGATGCCGGCAAGAAGCCCGAGGAGATCGTCGAGACCCTGTACATCCGCTGCCTGACGCGTAAGCCGACTGCTGACGAAGTGCAAAAGGTGCTCGCCGCCGTCAAGGAAGAGAAGGATCAACGCAAGGCGTTGGAAGACGTGTTTTGGGCGATCATGAATTCGCGAGAGTTCATTTTCAATCACTAGAAGAGATGTTGGTGGTTGGTTGTTCGTGGTTGGTGATTAGCATGGAAATGCAGTCGCTAACCACGAACTGCGCGCAACCGCACGCTCGTCCCCATAATTTTTTTACGAGTACGATCATGGCCCGTTGCCATTTGTCCAAAGTATTGGCGTTCTTCGCCGTGTCGTTCGCGGGTGCCCAACTGGCTCAGGCCCAAGAGGCCAAGCCGGCCGAGGGTGCGAAGCCGAAGATTACCTTCCAAGAGCATGTGCTGCCGATCTTCCGCGAGCACTGCAACACGTGCCACAGCGCCGATCAAGCCAAAGGTGGCTTGGCCTTGGACACGTTCGCAGCCACGATGCGCGGCGGTGCCGGTGGTGAAGTGGTGTTCGTGGGCGATCTCGATAGCTCGCGTCTGTGGGCGCTCGTGTCGCACAAAGAATCGCCGAAAATGCCTCCCGAGCAAGACAAGATTGCCGATGCGAAGCTGAATCTGATCAAGCAATGGATTCTCGAAGGCGCACTCGAGAACTCGGGCTCGAAGGTCAAGCAGATCAAGAAGCCGAGCATGGAGATCAAAGTCACCGGCAGCTCGAACAAGCCGGCTGGTCCTCCGGCGATGCCCGAGGGAATGCTCCCCGAGCCGGCCGTGATCACGAGCCGACCGGGTGCGATCACGGCGATGGCCGCTAGCCCCTGGGCGCCGCTCGTCGCCATCTCGGGTCAGAAGCAAGTGCTGCTCTATCAAAGCGAAACTTTCGATCTGCTCGGCGTGTTGCCGTTCCCCGAAGGGACGCCGCAAGTGCTGAAATTCAGCCGCAACGGATCGTTGCTGTTGGTCGGTGGTGGTCGTCACGGCCAAGCCGGCAAGGTGGTGCTGTTCGACGTCAAGACCGGCAAACGCGTTACCGAGATCGGCGATGAGCTGGACGTGGTCCTTGCAGCCGATGTAAGCAACGATCACTCGTTGGTAGCGCTGGGTGGCCCGCGCAAGATGATTCGCATCTACTCGGTCGAGGACGGCTCGCTCGTGGCCGAGTCGAAGAAACACACCGATTGGATTTACTCGATCGAGTTCAGCCCCGACGGTGTGTTGGTCGCCAGCACCGATCGCGCGGGTGGCGTGCTCGTGTGGGAAGCCGAGACCGGCCGTGAGTTCAACAACTTGCTCGGTCACAAGGCGGGCGTCACCGACGTCAGCTGGCGGATCGACTCGAACGTGCTCGCCACATGCAGCGAAGATGGCACGATCAAGCTCTGGGAAATGGAGAATGGCCGCGAGATCAAGTCGTGGAGCGCCCACGATGGCCAAGGTGTGTTGAGCGTCGAGTTCGCTCAGAACGGCACGCTCGTCTCGACCGGTCGTAACAAGGTGACCCGCGCTTGGAAGCAAGACGCCAACCAGATCAAGTCGTATGAGGCGTTTGCCTCGATGGGGACCGAGTCCGCGGTGTCGTTCGATGGCAAGCGCGTGTTCGCCGGCGATTTGAACGGCGAGATTCGCGTCTGGAATCTTGAAGATGGCAAAGCATTAGGAACATTGCTCGCCAATCCGCCGACGATCGCCGGTCTGGTCGATCTCGAGGTGGCCAACGTCGCGGCTCAGGAAAAGAGTCTCGCCGACGCAGCCACGGCCCAAAAGGCGGCCAACGATCGCCTCGCTGCTGCCCAGCAAGCGGTGAACAACGCGAACAAGGCGGCCGACGACCAGAAGCGTCTCGAAGGCGAAAAGAACAAGGTCGCTCAAACGCTGACTCAAGCCCAAGCCGCCGCGAAGAAGGCGAACGACGCGGTCGCGCCGCTCGATGCCGCCGTGAAGCGCGTTCAGCAGGATCTGGCCAAACTGAACCAGACGGTCCAGGCCAAGACCGAGGCCGCCAAGAAGCTGCAAGCCGCGAAGCCCGACGCCGACAAGCAAGCGGTCGAGAAGGCGCAGAAGGAAGTGGCTGACGCTACGAAAGCGGTGCAAGCGAAGGACCAAGAACTGAAGGCGGCGCAAGCCAAGCTGCAATCCGCGGTCGCCGAACGCGAGAAAGCGACGGCAGCGCAAGCGGCCGCTCAAAAGGCGAGCGAGGAATGGACCAAAGCTTTCAACGCTGCCAAAGCTGGCGTGAAGAGCAAGGCCGATCTCGATAAGCTGATTGCCGCCCGCGGCGAAGCCGAGAAGAACGTGGGCCTTGCCAACGCGGCGCTCGAATCGGTCAAGTCTCAGGTCACGAACACCAAGAACCGCCTGGAACGAGCCAAGCAGCTCAAGGCGTTGCAGGACAAGACCCGCACGGCTCAAGCGAGCGTGAAGTAACTCTCAATCGTTCTCCGCTCGATTCTTGTTAAGCAACCGCGCGTCGGCTGTCTCTGGTTCATCACGATGAACTCGGGATCGTCGGCTCGCGGTTTCTGCTTTACGGACGTAGCTCGACGTTCCAATTCCCTGCCACGCCGTCACCGCTGGCTTGAAAGCACTGCGGTCGTGCTATCGTCGCAGGGAAAAAACTTGGGGCAAAATCGGGATTCGACCGAAGATCGAACTGCCAACGGTCGATAAATGGCCTGCCGAGGGACCGCCCGGGGGGCTATGTAGACGCTCGTCGTCTGCCTAGCTGCGGTGATGTCCGATTCGTGCATACTGCTAGCGTCAACCCAACGTGGGTTGTCGGATGGCTGCGCATGGACCGGATCGATTCACCACCCGCAGGAATGTGTCCATGAACAGGTTGGCTCGATTCATCGGTTGGCAGATGTGCAGCGTGGCGCTGGTCGTCA
>JAEUIL010000583.1 GCA_016794255.1 Planctomycetaceae bacterium
TGGAATTGTCGAAACGCATTTGCGGCGTCGCCTCGCGCGAGCAATGCCACTGCCTGCCGATACGCCGGGTCTCGCTGACGACGTATCTGCTGCAATCGGAAGACAGGCACGCTCGCATAGGCCTGTAGGGCGCGGAGCGCATCGCCGGCCTCGACCGAGCTGTGCTGCTTGATATCGCCGACCAGCAGCACGCGATTGTCGTTGCGGGCGGCCAGACGACAAAGATCGCGCATTTCCCGCACTGAGACCAAGCTCGCTTCGTCGACCAGAATCACGCGCCCGCGGATTTCCTTCTGAAGCGATTCGTTCACCAAGAGCTGCTGCAACGTCTCGGCTTCGGGCGTGAGGTCCTTGCGAAGGACATCGGTGGCACCGGCGGAGGGTGCGCAACCGAACGCGCGTCCTCCAGCGCGTGCGATACCGGCCACAACGGTTCGAAGAGAGGTGGTCTTTCCTGTGCCGGCATCACCTTGCAGCACGGTTACCCGAGATTTCGATGCGAGAAGCTTCGTTACCGCCTCGGTTTGGTCCACATCGAGTCCGAAGTCATCGGGTTTCGCGCCGAGTTTGCCGCATTCATTCAGTCCTGAGCGCGCCCAGCCAACGAACTCACGCTCAGATGCCAGACCTTCGCGAGAAGCAAGGTCCTCGCCGGATCGGATCAACTCGCCCTCAGCCTCGCGGACGCGGAGGCCTTGCTTGAGCCCGTCCAACGTCACTGCACCACGGCCGACAACAAGCGCTTCCCGGAGAAGATCGCGATCCGCGACAACCGAGAGTCGCTCGAATGAGTGGGCACCGGCAGAATCAATAGCCTCCAGGGATGAAATGACTGCTCCCTGACGCGGAGAGCCCGATGCCCCTGCAATCACCGTGCGCAGGTCTTCGAATTGCGCGCCGCATTCCACCTGCCATCGCCCACGCAGGCTGGCCGCGGTAGCGTTGGTCTTTTTCCCACGGGTGCGAAGCGCGATGGTCTGCAAGTCGTCCTGTGTCGCGGTCTGCTCACGAGCCGCCTCCCGTAAAATTTCCCGTCGTCGTTTGCTGAACAGATCGCGCAGTTCCTGCGGCAGTCCGCTCACGGTGAAGCCGAGCCCGCGCACGGGCTCAAGTGCGTAACCAGCCGCAATCATTCGCGCGGCAAGCCGATTGTAGCACACCTCGCGAAAGTAGCCCTGATGCCGGTAGAATCCTGAAGGTTGGATGCTCTTCCACCGCATTTCCTCCGCATCATACGTGACGTTCATGATGCAGATGTGGGCATGTAGCTGCGGATCGAGTGACCGGTTTGCATCGTGAGTGACAATAGCCGTGACCATGTTCCCGGTAGTCCGATTTCGATTTGCGCCGGCCCGGCGCACCCGGGTTGCGGTGACTGCCTCAATCTCTCGCAGGGTCTCTTCGACGGCATCCTTCCACCAGCCCGCGATCCGTTCGTCGTTTCCGACTAGATGAAGAATCGACACGTCCTTTGGCGGTGATACTTGGCCGAAATAGCAGAGCCGCCGGCGGCGGCCTTTGTTGCGCACCATCAGCTTTTCCTCGGTCACCGGGTGCAGGCCCCGACAAAGCCGTTCAAATTCTGCCAGGTTACATTGGCCGGAGAGACCCAGCCGCCTCGCTCCGTCACCCCACCAGGTCATTTCCGCCTGACCCTCTTGGGTCAGGTAGTCGCCAATAGACATGTGCTCGCGGAAATACTCCACGGCACCCTTCAACACGAAGCATGGTGAATCAAATCGAACCACACCGGTAATCTAGCTTACAGCCATAGGAAACCTAGCCCAGGAAACCAGATGGAGAAACGATTGAACCGGCTCATTTCTTGATTTCAGCCGATTACCCCTAAAGCGAAGGACAATACCTAGATTGAGGTCACCACGCTTCGAAGACGGCAAAAGCCGCTACCCTTTACCCACACAAGTGAGGCACACGCCACCCCTAACGTCCGTTAGGATTCTATCGCTACGCCACCACTACACCACCACTCCGCCACTACTACCGCAACGCGACGGCGAAAGGCGAAATCGTGCTCCTAGCCGGGTGCATTCTGTTTACTCAGACCCATAGGAAAATAGCCTCCGCTCCATTGATGGATATTCCCCCGCTCCAAGTGCGCCTGAATGAGGACGCTCGTCGTTATGATCCGACGGAGCACCACCGCAGTCTGCTCGGGCCCTTCCGCGAAGCCATATTCCTGTGGCGGGTAAAATTTATGAGCTACGAGCAGATTGCCGCCACCCTGACCCGGCACGGGATCAAGGTTTCGCCTGCCGGCGTCGGCGTCTATTGCCGCCGGAACTTCACCAAGGCGGAGCTGCTTCGCGAGCGGGAGCGACTTGCCGCGGAGCCCCAACGACAACCGGACTCCGGACCGTCGGCATCAGCCACTGCTAGACCCAACGCTCCCGTCGTTCCCGGGAAGCGAGGACCCAAAATAGCGCGAGATGACTACTGACTATGAAACAACCATCCAAACGCATCATTCTGTTTCCCCAGGACAAGGGCGGTATCGGCAAGAGCTTCGTGGCGACCTTGATTCATGACCACCTTGCCGAGGGCGGCGTTGCCCTCAAGGCATTCGACCTGGACCACGCCAACTCAACCTTCCAGCGATTTATACCGGAAGCCGAGTTTATCGATACCGACGTAGATACCGACCGGCTCGGCGTCCTCGACCGGGTTGTCCATGCGTTGGATGAAGCCGACGTGGTGCTCGTCGATAACCGCGCATCTGGCGGGGGCAAGGTCATCGCATATCTCGATGACACTCGGTTTCCGGAAATTCAGGCCGAGCTCAACTGCCTGCTTGTCTTTGTTGTCGTCGCCACGAACGACAAAGATGCGAATTCGCAAATCGCCGAGCTGCTAGACACCCATGGCAATCGCGCACGCTGGCTGGTTGCACGCAATCTCCGCGACGGGCCGGCGCTCTCGCTTTTCGACCAGAGCAAAGCGCGCCGCCGGCTTGCCGAGTTGGGGGCCATCGAAGTGGAAGTGCCATGCCTGGCCGAAGTCACGGGGCATCGTTTGCAGGCCGCAAACCTCACAGTTGGCAAAGGGCGGACGGCCGCACAACTCCATCTCCTGGACCGGTCGCGGTGCATTCGTTTCCACGCGCACATGACCGCAGAATTCGCAAAGGCTCGCGAGTTG
>JAEUIL010000610.1 GCA_016794255.1 Planctomycetaceae bacterium
CCAGCAGTCGGTCTGCTTCCAATGCCACGCGGTTCCATGCGATTGTCGTCGTTTCTTACGTGGTCTTCCCATGTCAAATCCTGCAAAAGATTGACGCTCCCCAGTTCGCAGCGGATATTGCTTCGACCGGGACGTCGTGTCGTACACCATTGCCCCGTCGCAATCACTTCCGGTTCGCCGCCGAAAAGAGGTCTACGATGCCAACTACCGAACGATCACCTCGAACCATGCACCACCTAGATTTACTAGGCGGTTTGCTACATCCATTAGCTACACTCATCATTATCGCGGCGGTCACCGGCTGGTCAATATCGCTGGAAAAAATCGCGTTTTCTGCAGATGACCAGTGTAGACCAAATATCGTACTAATACTTGCCGACGACCATGGCTATGGCGATGTCTCGGCGTATCAACCCGCGGATGTTCGTTCGCCGAATATTGATCGCATCGGGACCGAAGGGATGTTGTTCACGGCGATGCGGGCGAATTGCACGGTCTGCTCGCCGTCGCGAGCGGCGCTCATGACCGGCAAGTTCCCGGACCGCGTGGGCGTGCCTGGCGTCATTCGGACCAAGCCCGAGGATTCGTGGGGCTACTTTGACCCGCAAACGCCCACGATCGCCAATGCCCTCAAGCAAGCCGGGTATCACACGGGCATCATCGGCAAGTGGCATCTTGGACTCGAATCGCCAAACACGCCGACCGAGCGCGGGTTCGATTACTTTCATGGCTTTCTCGGCGACATGATGGATAGTTATCTCACGCATCTGCGGCACGATCAGAATTACATGCGACTCAACCGCGAGGTGATCACGCCGCACGGGCACGCCACCGAGTTGTTTAGCGATTGGGCGTGTGAATACGTGCGCGAACGAGCCAAGGCACCGCAGCAACCGTTCTTTCTCTACTTGGCGTACAACGCGCCGCACTTCCCGATCGAACCGCCGGCAGCATATCTCGAGGCCGTCAAGCGGCGGTTGCCCACGTTGGATGAAAAGCGGGCGAAGAACGTGGCGTTTATCGAACACTTGGATGCACAAGTGGGCCGTGTGTTGGCGGCGATCAAAGACGCGGGCATCGAGCAAAACACCATCGTGGTGTATACGGCGGACAATGGCGGTTCGTTGCCCCATGGTCAAAACAACGATCCCTGGCGCGACGGCAAGCAAAGCCATTACGACGGCGGCTTACGAGTGCCGTTCATGATCCGCTGGCCGAAGGTGATTCCGCCCGATTCACGCAGTGTCTATCAGGGGTTGAATTTCGACCTGTTTCCCACCTTTGTCGAACTCGCCGGCCTCACGCCTGCCGCCGACTTAGATGCCGTCAGCTTGGTGCCGGTGTTGCATGGCCAACCGCTCACGACGCAGCGCGACTTGTACTTTGTGCGACGCGAAGGGGGGCCTGCGTACGGCGGCAAGAGTTACGAAGCGCTCATCCGCGGCGAGTGGAAGCTGATGCAAAACGATCCTTACAGTCCGCTTGAGTTATACAACCTCAAGCACGATCCGCAGGAACATACAAACCTCGTGGGCCAGCACAAGAAAGTCGTGCAGGAACTGAACGCGGCTTTGCGAGCGCATGTGCAACGCGGGGGAGCAACTCCGTGGCAAAATCCGCGGCGACCGTAGTTTTCGTCTGCGAGGGGAATACAATCGTCAACTATTCACAGTTCCGAGTTCACTTGCGGGAAATGGTCAAAGCGATGAACGGTTACAAGTTGCTCGTTACGTGCTTAATCGCAGTCGGCCTAGCAAACTTGTCGGCTAGCGGTAACGCTGCCGAGCCAACCGTGCGACCCAACGTGGTCATCTTTCTCGCCGATGATGCCGGCTGGGGCGACTATAGCCGCAACGGAAATCAGCAGGTCAGCACGCCGCATATCGACCGTCTCGCGCAGGAAGGCATCACACTCGATCGCTTCTATGTCTGTCCGGTGTGTGCGCCGACACGAGCCGAGTTTTTGACAGGCCGGTATCATCCGCGCGGAGGCGTGCGCGGTGTTTCGACAGGCCAAGAGCGGCTCGACTTGTCCGAGCGCACACTCGCCGATGCGTTTCACGCTGCTGGCTATGCGACCGGCGCTTTCGGCAAGTGGCACAACGGTAGCCAATGGCCATATCACCCGATGGCTCGCGGGTTCGACGAGTATTTTGGTCACTCCGCCGGTCACTGGGGCGAGTACTTCGATCCACCGCTGGAAGATCAGGGGCGCATGGTGCGTACTCGCGGGTACATCGTCGATGTTTGCACCGATCGCGCGTTGGATTTCATCACCCGAAACCACAAGAAACCATTTCTGTGCTACGTGCCGTTCACCACGCCCCATTCGCCCTGGGCCGCGCCGGCCGAGAATTGGCAACGCGCCAAGGACCGCCCCATCGCGCAGCGCGGGACATTGCCCGATCAAGAACAGCTCGACGAGACCCGCTGCGCACTGGCGATGATCGAGAATCAAGATCACAACGTCGGGCGCGTGCTGGCGAAACTCGACGAACTAAAACTCGCGCAGAACACGCTTGTGTTGTACTTCTCGGACAACGGTCCCAATAGCTGGCGTTGGAACGGCGGCATGAAGGGACGCAAGGGGACGACCGACGAAGGTGGCGTGCGGTCGACGTGTTTTCTCCGTTGGCCCGCAAAGTTGGCGGCGAGTCGCACGGTGCCGCAGATCACGGGCGCGATCGATTTACTGCCGACGCTCACCGCCCTGGCTGGCATCGAACGTGTCGGCGACAAACCGCTCGATGGTCGAGACCTGTCGCCATTGCTACTGAACTCGCCGCAAGCGAATTGGTCGGAACGGATGATCTTCTCGACCTGGGCGGGTCGTGTGAGCGTTCGCACGCAGACGCATCGGCTCGATGACCAAGGACAGTTGTTCGACATGGTTGCCGACCCCGGTCAAACGAAACCGGTGAACGAACAAGAGCCGCAACTCGCAACACAATTGCAGGCGGCGGTCGCGGCGTGGCGCCAAGAGGTGTTACCCGCCGAACGCACTGCGACGGGGGGCAAGAAGAAGCCCGGGGGCAACGCCGTCGATCCACGACCCATTCCTGTCGGCTATCGCGAGTTTCCGATCACGATGCTTCCGGCACGGGATGGCGAGCCGCGTGGTCAGGTCCGCCGCAGCAGCAATGCACCGAATTGTTCGTACTTCGTGAACTGGACATCGCTTGACGACCAAATGGTGTGGCTGCTCGACGTTCACACGTCGGGCCGCTACGAGGTGACGATCGACTACACGTGTCCACTCGGCGACGCGGGTGCGCAAGTCGAGCTGAGTTGTGGCGCGCATCGGCTCTCGGGCCAAGTCACGCCCGGTTGGGATCCGCCGCTCTACACCAATCAAGACACGCTCCCCCGCCCGCCGGCTGAATCGCAGATGAAAGAGTTCCGGCCGTTACGACTCGGCGAACTCACGTTGTCGGCCGGCATCGCACCGCTCAAGCTGCGAGCGTTGCAGATTCCCGGCAAGTCGGTCATGGACGTGCGGCGCGTCACGCTCACGCTATTGACCGCCAACGACTAATCGGATCAGACAATGCCAATCAGCACGTTTTGCTCAACTCTTGCGTAACGAGTTGTTGTTCGTAACGCATGCCCGCGTTTGCGAAGATCTGTTGAGCCTGGTTGAGCTGTTGCAAGCGTTGGTCGGAATCGAGTGGCGCATGTCGCCCCAGTTCGTACAAGGCCATCCCCGCCTCGGGCAGCAACGCGAGTCGGTTGGCCTCGTGTAAGCTTTTTCGCCAACACCGAACGGCGCGAGTCGGCCGATTCTGCAGCCATTCGAAGAGTCCCCGCAAGCGGAACAGGCGTGGTTGTCCGATCGGAAATCGATTCGCATACTGATTGACAAACTTCAGCGAGTGAGCGACGTCTGCCGACCGACTGCCTTCGTGCGAGTTCGTTTCCCAGTCTTGCAAGTACACTTCAGCCGGCGCGGCCGCGCCTTCCAGTGTTGAGACCGTTAGGCACGCGCATCGTTCCAGCCGGCGAAGCGTCGCGGTTGCATAATTCAGGGCCGTTTGATGCTGACCGTAACGCCAACAGGTCATCGCCAACAGGCCTTCGACGCGAATCTCCTCGGTTTGGTCGCGCAGATCGGCAAGTATTTTTCTGGCCGCATTCAACAGGTCAATCGCTTCCTCGAAATCGCCTACTCGATAACGACACTCGCCTTGGCCGCACAAGCCCCAAGCTTGGTGAACCAAGCTACGACTACGGGTGCCGACTTGCCAAAGTTTGCCAAACCGTTCAGAGCTCCGGGCAAAGTCTCCCACGAAACACTCGCACATGGCCTCAATGGTGACCGCGCAGGCCAGCGTTTCCAGATCTCCAAGGCGTTCGCTCAGCGCGACGCTTTCTCCGGCATCGCGCCGTACTTGCGACCATTGAGCACATCCCAGTCGATATAGACACGAAATGGCCAAGCCGTAGCACAACGCCGGCTGATCATTCATGGCTCGCTCACGATCTACCGCTAGTTGAGCGTAACGTTCGGCGAGGCTACGCCACGGCAGCAATGACATACCCACGCACATGTTGCTGTACGCGCGCGACAATGGCGGCGTTACCGGGGCCGATTCACCGGCGTTTAACGCCCGCAAGGTACAGTCGATGCCACGCGAATAGTGGTTCTCGAAGTAGTGAATCATCGCCAGGCGTTGGTTGATGAGCGCCGTTTCAAAGAGGGTTTCCGGCACGGCATCAAGTGTGTTCGTCGCCGGTCGAGGGTGGTGTCGAGGCCCCACTCGGCGCCACGCCTGAAACAGGCCTTGCGTGAACAAGCTCCAACTGACCTGCCAAACGCTCGTCGGTACCGGTTGACCAAGCAGTTCCAGCGCACGTTCGAGGCAAGTGCGACTGGCCGGAAGTTGTCCGAGATGAAATAACGAGTCGCCGCGCAGTCGCTCCCAATAGGCGCGCCACAGACGATTTTCTGACGAGAGACGCTCGCCATGCAATTGCCGTTGCTCTTCGAGCGCCTGAAGAAAGAACCGTTCCGCTTCATGATGCGCGCCGACCCGCTGCGTAGCGATACCAGACTTGACGAGATACTCCAAGTGTTTTTCACCCACCTCTCCCTTGCCCCAATGATGGGCAAGCAACGGAAAATAGGACGGGTCTTCACCAAAATGCTCTTCATGCCATTGTGCCACGCCGCGATGAAGCAGGCGGCGATTGGCCACGGGCAGTTGGTCGTAGGCGGTTTGTTGAATGATGACGTGTCGAAACATGTACCCCAACACGGGATACTCAGCCTCCAACCGAGTCAGTTCCTGCCGATCAAGCATCTGTAGATATTCGATGAGCTGATCGCGATCTCGCTCAAGCGGATAGATGGCGTGGAGCGCCGGGTGTGTGAATGTGCGGCCAATCACACTCGCCGTCTTGAGCGTCATTTGCTCGGGAAGCGAAAGTTGATCGACGCGGCTGGTGATCAAGTCGCTGATCGCCGTGGGAATAACCGCAGCTCCGATTTGATCGGTCTCGATCGTCAGGTCGCAGCACTCGTTTTGCACCACCACCAAGCCCGCATCGCGCAGATAACAAGCCAACTCGGTAGCAAAGAACGGATTTCCCTGCGCTCGCTCGTCAAAATAGTCAGCCAATCGTGTCGAAAGTCGATCGACACCGAGCGAACTCTTAACCACTTCCAGGCAATCCGCACGGCTGAGTCCCTCGAGCTTTAAGCGGTGCGATTCAGCAGCATGTGACAGCTCGACAAATTCACGCGGAACGGGCTCGGGCAAGGGACGATACGACAACACCAACCCCAGCGGCTTGATGCGCTGTTGCACCATTAAGGCCAGTCGCCACGAAGCCGAGTCGAGCCAATGAACGTCATCGAGTACGATCAAGAGCGGTTGTTGACGTGTCGCTTCGAGCAGGACGCCGATCAACAATTCATGTAGGTTGTCGGCCCGAATGCGCCCGACCAGTTGGGAGACGAGCTCCGTCTCAGGAAAGTCGACTCCCAAGAGTTGATTTAAGAGCGGTGCCCAGTCGAGTCGATTCGCGCTGGATTGCAATTGTCGTTGTACTCGGTCGCGCCGCTCGCGAGGATCTGTTACTTGCTCAAGATCGAAGAGCTTAAGGAACACTTCACGCCAAGCGAAATAAGGGGTGTGTTTTTCGATGGCGCTGCTTGCTCCCGAGAGACAGCGAATGCCGCGTGTGGCCGCTTGGCTCAGCACAGCGCCAATTAAGGTCGATTTGCCAATGCCCCCCTCGCCTTCGATCAGCACCGTGGCGCTCGAACCGTGTGACAATCCGTCGAGCAAGGCGTCGACCTGCGCACGTTCCGCATTGCGACCCACCAAGTGCGACAACTGGTGAGTCTGAGTCGTCTGGGGCCGAAACACCGCCACGGGCTCGGATATGCCTTTGAGCACAAACCTTGGCAACGGCTGAAACGCCACTCGACCGCGCGTAGAGCGCTCGGTCTCGCGATCGCAGAGGATGTCTCGTGACGCATGTTGCATCAGGCGCGCGGCGAGATTGACTTCGCTGCCCATGGTCGTGTAGACGCGTCGTCGAGAACTGCCCAGCGGCCCGCAAAACACGCGTCCGGTTGCGATGCCGACACTCGACGGCATCCCCAATTCGTTGAGTTCTGTACGAATGGTCTTGGCCGCACGAATCGCGCGTGCCGCATCGTCTTCATGGGTGAATGGCGGTAGCCCAAAGGCGACGATCCCCACGGTGCCCTTGTCGTCATCCGTCAATTGTACGACCGTTCCCTCGTAATGCTCGGCCGTAGTTTGCAGGACGTGCATGATGCTTTGCAGGGACTCGACACGCCCCGAATCGAGTCCAGGCACGTTCAAAAACATGACGGTCACGCGTCGCAAATCGGCCAAGTAATCGCCCTGGCCCGCGTCAAAGCGAGTGAGCACGGCACGCGGCACATAGGCACGCAATGCTCGCCGTGCTTCGTCCGTCAATTCGATTGGCGCCAGCGCACGCTTCGGCAGAGGTTGGCTAACGCTGGTGACTCGGCAATTGTTCCGTGGCAACCGTTCACCCGAGATGCGCTCTCGGGTCAGGTCCCAAGCGTTCGCCGACAGAACCACGTCGCCATTGCGCGCTAGTTTGTCTGCAGTGCGCAGTTGGTTCCACGGTTCGCCCACGATCGTGGTTTGCCACTGATCGCCCACGCCGCCGCACAGTGCGGCCTGCACATCGCCCGCCCCGACACTGATTCGCAACGACAACCGCACGCCGGGCGCTATTTCGTAGTCATGCAGTTGGTTTTGCACCTCATAGCCGCTTTGCACGGCGCGGCAAATCGCGTCGGACAATGGTTCGTCGGTCGCAGGCCACATGCCCAAGACCGCATCGCCCGCAAAGCTGACGATGTCTCCTCCGTTCGCGGTGACGATGTCGATCAGTTGACCATAGTAGGCATTGAGAATCTGCGTAAGCTGTTCGGCCCCGGCAGCTCCCCATTCGGATAGTCGTTCGGCCAGAAGACTGAAGCCCGCCACATCGGCAAAAAGCAACGCGGCAGGAAACTTTTCGGTCCCAAACGTGTCGTACCCGACCGGGTTTGCTTGCAAGCGACGCTGTACGAAAGCCGGCACAAAACAACTGAGGTCGATCGATGCTGAGGTCATAATCATCGAGTCATGAGGCCAAGTGACTCACAGCTTAGGTGAAGGTAACCATCCGAACCAGTAGGTAAAAGCGCGCGACACTTCGGCTCCAACAGGGGCCAGTTAATCAAAGTTACACAGGGCGCTTCGGGTTTCCCGCTAGCCCCGACCGACGAGTCCGCCGACCAATCGATACTGCCCGTATCGATATTTCGCACGGGCACGCTACGCCGGTGGGGCACAACCTGCAAAGTGCCAGCGGCGATGCGGTTGCAAGCGTCGTTCAGACCCGCAAAGTCTGCCCATTGTCCGTAAGCTCGGCGGACACTGAGGGTAATTCTTCTGCGCTTAAAGCAGACCGTCGCGGGGGCCCGATGACGATCTCCAGCGATCTTAGCGCATTTGCCGTCAGGGCGGGTCTTCGCCGCAGGTAGCTCGTGGAGCTCGCGTAGTGCGAAGTCCCCTGAAGGGGCACGGCCGCCATTGCCCCGCTGGATAGTGGCCCCGCGTTTTCATTTTCGAAACAGGTGACCTCATGAGTCGTAATCGTGCAAGTTTCTGGTCGTCGTTGTGGAGCAAGGCGACTTCGTGGAACAAACGATCTCAAACGCGTCGCCAGCACGATCGGCAGCGGAAGCTGTGGGTCGAACCGCTCGAGAGCCGGCAGATGCTCGCCAACGACTTCGGCGCTATCGGCGGGATCGTGTATCAGGACCTGAGCGACAATGGCTTCACGAACGACGATCTGCGCATCGCCAATGCCACGATCAGCTTGTATCGTGACTCGGGCAACGGCGCGTTCGATGGCAACGACGCGCTCGTCAGCACACGCACCACCGGCAACACGGGCGAGTACAAGTTCGACGGCCTCACGGCAGGCACCTACTTCGTCAAACGCAACTTGCCCGCGGGCTACTTGCAGAAGTCCGGCACCGACATGGCCACGATCGTCGTCTCGGCGCAGAACGCCGCAGGCCAAGTGGGGCGCATGATCGATTCATTCGACTCGACGACGCAGTCAGTCACCGGCACGTCGATTGGCGTGCGTACGGATGCCGCTTCGATGTCGGCTCCCGAGTCGATCGGCGGTGAGCGCGATTTGTACGCCAATCTCACCTCGGTCAGCGGTGCCATTTCGCTCAACGCCAATGCGTTCAATCAACATCTGCTCGAGTTCACGTCGACCGCTTTGGGACGTGGTCAACGGATTGTCACCTGGGACGGCGTGGATGGCAGTTCCAACTTAAACGGCAGCGGGCTGGGGAATCTCGATTTGACCAATGCCGGCGCCAACACGGCGCTACGCGTGTCGATCGGCGCTGACATCGCCGGCGGTCGCGCGACCTTCCGCATCTACAGCGACGCGGGCAACATGTCGTCGGCGACCGTCGACATTCCCGTGACCGGCGGTGGTGGCACGGTCGAAGTGCTGCTTCCGTTCAGCTCGTTCCAAATCGCCAGCGGTTCGGGGGCGAATCTCACCCGCGTCGGTGCGATTCAACTCGAAATCACCAGCGACACCGCCGTCGACGGCCAGATCTCGGCCATCGCCGCTGTCGGGCCCAACGTGCAGAGTCAGAACTTTGGCCTGTACAAGCCGATGAGCCTCGGCAATCGCGTGTTCAACGATGTCAACAACAACGGTCTGCTCGATGTAGGCGAATCGGGCATCGACGGTGTGGCGCTGAACCTCTTCGTCGACACCGACAAGAGCGGCACGTTGACGCAGAACGATACACCTGCCGGCAACACCACGACCTCGGGCGGCGGCTTCTATCGCTTCGACAATCTGTTGCCGAACGCGTACCTCGTGCAGATCGCACAGGGCAATTTCAACGGCGTGCTGACGAACTACCAAAGCAGCACCGGCAACCAACCCACGCCCGGTGACAACAACGTCGATCACGACGACAACGGCGATCCGGTGACCAACGCTGGCGTGGTGGCCGCGGCGGTGCTGCTGACCGGCGAAGCGGAATCAATCGCCGATGGCGACAACGATCCGAACTCGAACCTGACTGTCGACTTCGGCGTTTATGTGCCGCTGATCGACGTCGAACTCGACAAATCTGTCTCGGCCGCGGTTGCCAATCCGGGCGACACGTTGACCTATACCGTGTTCATTCGCAACAACGGCCCGCTCGCCGCGACAGGCACAACCGTTGTCGACTCGCTCCCCGCGGGCGTCACGTATCAATCGTCAACCACGACCCAAGGCACAGTCACCGTCGGCGCTGGCGGACAGCTCACCTACAACATTGGCAACATGGCGGTGCTTGGCACGGCCACGATCACGATCGTGACCAAGATCAACAACTCGGCCTCGGGCGTGTTGACCAACACGGCGGTCGTGAGTGTCAACGAGCGTGAGACGCGGCTCGATAACAATCAAGACAGCGTGCCGACTACGGTCAACAAATTGATCGATGTCGCGATCGACAAGACCGGCACACCGGACGTGGTGCGGTTCAACGATGTCGAAACCTACACGTTGACCATCACCAACAACGGGCCTTCCGAGGCCACGGGCGTAACCGTCACCGACACGTTGCCCACGGGCCTGACGTTCACCTCGGCCACGACGGGCCAGGGGACCTTCCAAGCCAACGGCAATATCGTGACGTTTGCGGTGGGCAATCTCGCCGCGGGAGCGTCGACGCAAATCACGATCACGACACGCGTCGTGGCCACGCTGCAATCGGTGCTCACGAACGTGGCGGTGGTCGCGGCGAACGAAGTCGAAACCACCTACGTGAACAACCGCGACGAATACCCGATCACCGTGTTGCCGCCGCCGCAAGCGCCGATCTCGTCGGTGGGCGGTTTCGTCTATGTCGACACAGACAACGACGGTGTCTTTGATCCGGCTGAAACGCCGATCGCGGGCGTCTCGGTTCGGCTGCTCGGTACCGACAGCACGGGTGCCGCGGTCGATCAGACGGTCCAAACGCAGGCCGATGGCTCGTACCTGTTCAACAATCTTGATGGCGGCATGTACTCGATCATCGAGACTCAGCCGGGTGCGTACACCGACGGTCTCGACACGCTCGGCACCAACGCCGCGGGCACCAACGCCCAAGAAGATCGGTTCCGCAACGTGAACCTCGGCGACGGCACACTCGCGATCAACGGCATCAATTACAACTTTGGTGAACGTCGCCGTGCCACGGTGATCAACAAGTTCAGCTTCCTGGGCTCAAGCTAAGCGGCTAAATCAATCGCGACTCACGGTTGCGACTGGCGAGCCACACGCGGCACGTTCACCTCGGGTAGCGCCGCCATCCGCCGTTTGATCTCGGACTTGAACGGGTCACCGGCCTTGGCAACGGCCATTTGATAATAAGCCCGGGCCAAGCTCGGTCGGCCATTCGCCTCCGCCGCGAGTCCCTGCTCGTAGAACTTCCGCGCCTCACGCTCCGCCGCTTGTGCTTCGGCAACCCGGGCTCGCGCCGCATCGGCCACGCTGCCCGCGGGCGGTAGATCGGCCGACGATGTCACGGGCGATGGCAACAAACCCGCGCGACTGCCGCTGTTGCCCGTCGCTTGTCGCAGCAGCGCCTCGTCCATCTCGCGCAGATCGTGAATCTGCACATGCACTTGAGTCTGCGACGCCACGCCGTTGGTCGCCGACGGTCGAACCGGGCCGAGATACGGCTGCGAATAGAAATTCGATCCGGTGCTGTTCGTGCGATTACCGCCGAGCACCGTTGCCCCGCGGTCGGGCACTAACACCGACGTCGAGGTCGTGAAGAACGAAAACGTCGGCAACTGCACGGTCGTCGCCGGTTGGGCAAACACCGGCTGTTCAATCAGCAGGTACCCGAGGACCCCGAGAACTATCAATCCATTCCAAAAGGCTCGGCGCATGATCGGCACTCCCACCGCGGGATGAGTTTTCCCTCTCCGTGATTTTAGAGATAGGTTGCCAAAATAGGCAACGATTGCGTGGCGAAAACGCGAGACGGCGGCGAAATGGCGTTACCCAGAACTCCTGGTTTGTATTACCTTCTTCCCGGCCGATCGACCCACTTGTAAGCTCGTGACGCATTCTTCGCGCAGAACTTTGCCAACGCTTCGGGTCCTTTCTCGGCGACGTATTCCAGGGCGATCCGCTGCAACGTGGCGTAGTCGGCGGCTCGTTCCGAGACGGGCCAGTTACTGCCGTAGATCACGCGATCGACGCCGAACGCATTCCAGACCACATCGAGATACGGCCGATAGAACGCCAACTCACGCGGGGCCGTTTGTCCGGAACGGGCGGCACCTTCGACCAACGCCGAGATCTTGCAGAACACCGTGGGGTGGCTCGCTGCAGCGCGGATACCGGCTTGCCAAGCCGCGGGAGGCGCTTCGGCCGTGATCTGAACGTTGCCGATGTGATTGAGCACGATCCGCAGTTGCGGCAATGCGGTACTCAACTCGGCGATCGCCGCGGGCGTGTCGGGCCCGCCGTTGACATCCAGAGCCAAATCATGCTCGGCAAGCGCCGCCAATCGCTGCGTCTGACCTAGCATCAGCAACTTGTTCACTGTCGTGACCGAAATGCGAATCCCGCGGAACAACGGGTCCTTGGCGAAACGCGCCACGTTGGCGGCAAAGTCATCGCCCAGCGGATCGAGTGATCCGACCACGCCGACCACGAACGGGTCGTGCTTCGCGATCTCGAGCAGCCACGCGTTGTCTTCGATCCGCGGTGAGGCCTCGACCACCACGGTCCCCGTTAAGCGGCGAAACGCGGTCTGCTCACGCAAATGTTTCGGCAACACGGTCCGATACAGCGGCGTCCCTTTACCCGGCCAAGGCACCCCTTCTGGCCGTGTCGGATCGTAGAAGTGCGTGTGACAATCGATGATCTCGAGTCCCTCGGGCACGTCGGCCGTGGCTCGCGAGGGTTTGAGAATACCGCCAGCGATTGCCGCCAACGTACCGGCCAGGAAAGTGCGGCGAGTGGTCATCGTCGTCTTTAGAGTGGAAACCGAGTAATTAGGGGTCGAAACAGGGCTGGCTTATCGCGTCATCCGCTAGCTGCCTGAATCTAATCCCCCGCGTGTCGGCTCGCACGTATGGTGTGCCCGATTGGATCAGATTTCCCGAAAATTCACGAATCTTGACCGGCTCATGGGTCAATTCGTCTCGCACCCTTGAGACTGTCTGGCGAGCACAGTAAACTCCCGGGACGGTCGAACAGGACCGCCCTGCCTGGTTCGTTGCTTTTCCCTGTCACGCCCTGAGAAATCACCATGCCCTCCCTCGCCCATGTTCTGCGCGGTGCGACTCTGCTCGCCGCACTCTTCGTTTCGTGCTCGTTCGCCGCAGCTCAGACCAAACTCACGGCGGTCGCCAAGGGCTTGGTGAACCCCGAGTCGGTCGCGTTCGACGCTCAAGGCCGACTGCTGGTCACAACGATCGGCGAGTTC
>JAEUIL010000630.1 GCA_016794255.1 Planctomycetaceae bacterium
ATTGACATGCGGATACAGCGAGTGGGTGCCGGGCGCTTGAGCCGAAGCGACCGATGCCGTGACCACCATGAGCGAAGCAAGCAGAGATGAAGTGATGGTTCGCATGGTGGTCAATGACGAATGTCGAAGTCCAAATGTCGAAAGAATGACGAATCTCGAATGACGAACCGCTCGACACCTACTTACTCACTTACTCACCTGTCTTCACCCTCCTCACACGCAACAAGCCGGAGCAGGGCACGCCCCACCCCGGCTCGTTCGCAGTGAGTGATCGACAACTATTGGCAGTCCGGGCAGTCGGCCCCGCCGTTGATCGCGCCGCCCCGCGGACGTAGCAACCCACCCTTGATCCAGGTCGTGCGGGCGTTCTCTTGAATGAACGCCGTACGAGCCGGCCGGGGGTAGGTCATGCCCGGGGTTTGCTTGACGTGGATGCGAGTGTGGTGCACGGGCTCGGGCATCCGCGTGAAGGTGTGATTGCGGATCGTTTGCTTGGTGAGACCAGCCGGACCACCGAGCGGAATGTGCGGGGGACCCGGCAGACCGATCGGAGTGCCCGTGATCGGCATACCGTATTGAGCTTGGGTGACACCGGCGACATTGCCGTTGGCGTCGGTCAGCATGCCTCCGCCACCGCCGGCCATGCCTTCGGCACCCGGCACTTCGAGATCTTTGTTACCCAAGCGGATGATCGCCATGATCGAGCCACGACGGTCGGCTTCGACGATCGGATCGACGCCCGGGTCCAAGCGAGTGCTCACGAGCGTTTCGACACCGGCGAGGGCCAACTCTTGGAACTCGCTATCCGGCAGATAGATGACTTTCGTCACAAAGTTGCCGGTCAAGACTTGGTCGAAGTCTTCTTCGGTGATCTGGAACGGAATCGCGTTGTGAGCCAAGTACGCTTCGGTACGCGGCATCGGCGGCGCGACTTCGAGCGTCGGATAGAGCTCGACACCCGGCCGGCCCGGGATGTTGCTCAGCTTGAGCCGATACAACGCGGCTTGGCCGAAGTTGAAGCGACCGGGAGCGACAAGCGGTTCGCTGTCGAACATCCCGCTGCCGCTGGCGTCCCAAGTGATCATCATTCCCTCAGGACCCACAAAGTGGACCTGCGAGGACGAGTTCTGTTGGTCGGTCCCGGGGTTGCCGTAGCACATCACACCGGGGCCTGGACCGCCGACGCCGGGCCCGGGTTGGGCTAACTGTACGGCAGGCGGCAAATTGTGACTGAACGGACTCTTGCAGCCGACCACGGCTACAATCAGGGTCATTAGGGCCGTACGATATCGCATCCTGGGTATCCCCCTCTCACGTCCTTGTGTCAGGTCGCTTACGCATTCGACCTGTCGAGGAAATGTTGTTAACGCGGCTGGTGTCAGTGGGTCGGGTCCGGTTTGTAGGTACTGACCAGCGAGCCATCGGGCTGCTCGCGGTGAACCGGTTCCACGCTCCAATCGACGTGGACCCGATTTCTCAGCTCTTCTACAATCTGAGCCTCTGCTAACCATCGTCGGCCCGGCAGAATGCGTTTCTTTGATAAATCCGGCATAACCCGATCATGAAGCATTCTCTGCCTATCTTCAGCATTGTGTTGCTGGCAGGGTTTGCGCTCGTGTTTAAGGACGCTTTTGTACCGGTCAGGGGCTATGCCGCACCGGAAAACTTGCCCGCAGTGCCAGCACCGCCAGCGGCGCCGCCCGCCGCGCCGGTGCGTGTCGCATCTGGTTTGCAACCGCTCGAAGTGCTCAAAGCGGCGTACGAAAAGGTCGACCATTACGGTTCGATCTCGGCCAAGCTGCGACAACGGGCCGAGTTGTTCGGCGTCTCGATGCTCGGCACCGGCACGTACATCCAAGGCAGCTCGCCGAGCCATCGGTTGCGTTACGAAGTGACCATGCAGTTGGGCAACCGCAAGGCGAGTGTGCAACAGATCGCGGATGGCGAGTATTTGTGGACGCGGCGCGAATTGGCGAGTGCTCCGACGTTGACCCGGGTGAACATCGACCGTGTGCTCGAGATTCAAGAAGCGCATCGTGGTCAAACGGCGCTGCGGAGCGGCTATGTGCTCGGACTCGGCGGCCTGACGCGCGTGCTGCTCAGTTTGCAGACTTGTTGGACCTTCGACACCGTCGCCGAGACGACTCACGGCGGCATGCCGATGTATGTGCTACGTGGCACGTGGAATCGCGACTCGCTGACGCATCTGTTGCAGGATCAGAAAGATGCGATCCGCAAAGGGGCCACGCCCGACATCACCAAGCTTGCCGAGCAAGTGCCCGACGAGGTGCTCGTGTTCCTGGGTCGCGACGATTTGTTTCCCTATCGTTTCGAGTATCGTCGCACGCCCGCCTCGCCACCGGCCGGGGAGGGGAGTCGGGCCGCGCTCCGGGTCGGGTGAGCGACAGAGTTGTACGAGGTGCCGATCAACGAGTCGATTGAGCCGACC
>JAEUIL010000684.1 GCA_016794255.1 Planctomycetaceae bacterium
CTCGCGACCACTCGACAAGTCGGCGCGAATCGCGCTGACGGCCCGCTCCACCTTCGGGTCGTCACGTTTCTGCAGAGCGATCATCACGCGACCCACGAGCGCTCGCGCGCCGAGCCGGGGATCGTCGTTCGTGTCGAGATATGCTGCGCCGCGATCGACCGCTTGCCGTATCTCGGGCTTCTGCGACAGAGAGGCTTGAGCGTACACCCCGGGCGTCGCGTAGCAGACAAACAAGCCGAGGACGAAAAGCGGGCCGAGTCGGCGCAGAGTTCGTCCTGAGTTTGCAGTGGTCCCGCCAGCAAACATCAACCCGAGAGCCATGACGAATCGTCGAACGAAAAGCGAAGCACGATACGCCCCGAGCCGTGTATCGTACCGGCTGCACTTTGATCGGGTCAACGAGGCATGGCAAACGCGATTCTGAACTGACACCCGATCCCACCGGCAATTGCAAACAAAACTTGAACAATTGTCGGCCGGCCTGTCCCGTCAGGGGCTTGTCGAACCGCGCAGCTCGGCGAGCCGACGGCGAACATGCTCGGCTTGGGCGGTGTCGCCCGCTTGTTCGTAGGCTTGCAGCAATGTGGCCTGAATCGTGGTGGAGTCGGGCTGCAACTCGGCGGCACGGGTCAGACGCTCGATCGCCTGTGGATGTTTTTTCTGTGCGAGGTAACACTCGCCCAATCGCAACTGCACGATCGGCCAGCTTGGTTTGAGCTGAGCGGCGGTCGTGAGCGAATCGATCGCGGCGGGCACGTTGTTCAAGCGACGCTGCCAATCGGCCCGAAGGAGGTACGGTTGCGCGACCTGCGGCTCGGCCTGAATCACTTCGTCGATCGTCGCCACCGCCTCGGTCAGCTTCTCGTTCGCCGCCAGAGCGCGGGCCAAGTTGTAACGCAGTGACGCTTGATCGCGCGACGGCGCAAGTTCCAGAGCTTGCCGGCTCAAGGACTCGGCCCGGTCAAATTGCTCGTCGGCCAATAGCGCCGTCGCGAGATTGTTCAGGGCCCGATGATTTTGGGGGCGCACATCGACGACACTCTGCCACAACGCAATCTCGCTGCGATACACGCGGTTGCGCAGGACCGTACTCGTCGTCGCAATGACGAGCACCGCGCAGGCTACGCCCATCATCAGCGACGATTGCTGCGGAGGAGCGACGAGCTTACGCAGGCCGATCGTCACCAAGCAGACGAGTCCCGGCAGCAGCGCGGCCAGCGCCAGATACATGCGGTGCTCGACGGCAATATCGAGCACCGGCACGAAGCTCGACGTCGGTGCGAGCACGATGAACGCGATGAGTACGGGCAAGGCGGCGATGCGCTGAAAGTGTCCTGCGATGAGTGCGGCGAGCAGGACGGACACGACGATTGCCCCCGGCAGCGCTGCCGCCGCGAACGACGTGACCGGCGCGAGATTCCAATCGAAACATTGCGGCCAAGGCCAGATCGTTTGTCGCGCGTAGAGTAACAAGGCCTGCGGCTCGGAGTACAAATGTTCGAGCGGCGAGTGTCCTTGCTGACCAAAGCCGGCCGAGCTGGCCTCACCGCGTACGATCGGTGCCAGCGCGTAGGCATGACTCACCACCACGGCGAGCATCGCCAGATACACGAGCCCCCGCCGCCGTGCGACTTCACGCCAAGATGCGCTCAGCACCATGCGGTCGATCAAGGCCATGACCGCGGGCACCGTCACCGTGACCTCTTTGCAACCGAGGCCAATCCACGTGGTCGCGATTGCGGCGAGATACCAACCCCACGGCCGCTCGGCAGACGCGCCGCGCACGGTGAGATAAACCGTGGCAATGAACAGCAAGCCCATCAGGGACTCGGCACGTTGCACGATGTACGTCACGCTTTCGGTCTGCAGCGGATGCACGAGCCACAGCGCGGCGCTCAGCCACGCCACGGCGCGCACCGCCGGATCGTCGCCCCCGACGCGCTCGTGACTCAACAAATGGACGAGCAGTCGCCACAACAGCACGCCTGCGGCCAGATGAATGAGAAAGTTCGTGGCGTGGTACCCGAGGGTCTCAAGGCCCGAGAGTTGATAGTTGGCCGCGAACGTGGCCATGAGCACCGGGCGATTGTGACCGGTGGTGAAGAACCCGAGCGGATCGAACGTGCGAATCGCCGTCTGATCGCGGATGTTCGGCAGATCGTCGAACAACCACGGGCCGGTGAACGTGTCGTGATACGCGACGGCGGTTAGCAATACGAGCAAGCCGCCCGCGACGAGTCGGCCGCGCAAGGTATCAGCGTTGAACCAATGCATCACGCGGTGCCTATTGCTCGCGTTGATCGACGAACCGCAGCCCCTTGCCTTCGTAGCGTGGCAAACTGCCGAGCGGAACCATGAGCACTTCGACCTTCAAACCCAGCCGCAAATGCACTTCCTCGGCCACACGCTCGGGCTGTTCGAGGCGATCTTCGATTTCGACCCGGAGTTGATCCATCTCGGCCTGACGATATGCCGTCACGCGATACTCGAGCACCTCGGGAAAGCTCCGCACGATCTGCTCGATCGCCGAAGGAAACACGTTCACGCCGCGAATGATGACCATGTCGTCAGCACGCCCCACGACGCCACCTTCGAGCAGCACGAAACGACAGTCGAGATCGTGCTGCCAATACGGTCGCACGAGATCGCCGGTGCGATAGCGAATCACGGGCGAACCTACGCGGCCCAAGCTCGTGATCACCAACTCGCTCAATTCCCCTTCGCCAGCCGGCTGACCGGTATCGACCGAGAGGAACTCGCAAATGAACTCGCTTTCGATCACTTGCAAGCCGCGACGGTCGCGATCGGCGAAGCCCCACGCGCCAACCTCGGTGGCTCCGGCGTGATCGATGCACTCGGCCTGCCACGCGCTCTGAATCCGCTCGCGGGTCGCCGGCACACTCGCGCCCGGCTCGCCCGCCAAGATCAACCGCCGCACGCCGAACTCACCGACCTCAATCTTCCGTTGAGCGGCGACCTCGGCCAGATGCAGCGCGTAACTCGGCGTGCAAAACACGACGGTCGCTTTGAGGCTGCGAATCAGTTCCAGCCGCGAGACACTGGTCATGCCGCCGGCGGGAATCATCAGGCAGCCGCGTCGCTCGGCCGCCTCATACGCTGACCAGAAACCAATGAATGGGCCGAACGAAAAGGCCATCACGCAACGATCGTCGGCGCTCACGTCGGCGCTATCGAGCACGTATTGCCAGCAGTCGAGCCACCATTCCCAATCGTCGTGCGTGTCGAGCACGACCACCGGCCGACCACGGGTGCCTGACGTCTGGTGATAGCGCACGTAACGCTCGACCGGCCAAGTACGGTTCGCCGCGAAATCGCCGCCGTCGGCCGACTCGATCAGTTCACGCTTGAAAGTGAACGGCAACTCGGCAAGCTGCGCCAGCGACGTGAGCGGCCGGGGGATATCGGCCAGCTTGTCGGCATAGAAGCGATTATGCGGCAGGATTTGCTCGAGCAGCGCGTTGAGCTTGGCGAGTTGGTATTGATCCAACTCGTCGGCCGAAAGCGATTCGAGACGACGACGTTCAGGAAACGGAGTGCGTGTCATGCCGCCATTTTAACCGCCGTGTCGACGCGAGCCAAACGGGGTGTTTAGCGGATGCTGATGCCAGGAATTTGCAGCGTGGGATGAGCCGCATGTCCACGCAGACGTGGACATGGCACATTCGATTGCATTGGATGAATCCGGCCGAGAGTTTACGGCCCGGGGATCGCGGCCTTGGGATCGATCACGTCGCCTTCCCAGGTCACTTGCTTGCCGTCGAACGTCACCAGCCGCGTCTTGCTGCCTGCGACAGGATACGCATTCACCGCGGGCAAGAACTTGCGGTGATCGTCGATCCGCTTGGCCTCGGCCATGTCGCCGATGATGTTGGTCCACTCGTTGGGGTCCTTCTGCAGGTTGTAGAACTCCTCGGAGCCATCCGCATAGCGAATGTAGCGATAGTACTCGGTGCGGACCGAGTGATTGTGCGGGCCGTGAGTCGTGACCGCGGCTTGGAACGGTCGCGTGGCCTTGGGATTCTTGAGCAGTGGCGAGAGCGTATGACCTTCGAGATTCGCCGGAACCGGCAACCCGGCCAACTCGGCCAGTGTCGGATAGATGTCGAGCAACTCGACCGGTCGCGTGCACTTGGCTCCCTTGGCGATCTCGGGACCGGCGAACATCAGCGGCACCCGGGTCGAGCGTTCCCACAGCGTGTTCTTGCCCGTGATCCCCTTTTCCCCCAGATGCCAACCATGATCGCTCCACAGGACCACGATCGTGTTGTCGGCCTGACCGCTGGCGTCGAGCGCGTCGAGCACTCGGCCCACCTGATGATCGACGTAGCTCACGCTGGCCAGATACGAACGAACGAGCGGCTTGAGCTGATTGTTCTCTTCGAGGAACTTCAACCGCGGCTCGGGTAACTTCCAGTGCAAGTACCAGGCGAACTTCGGCACATCGTCGCGATCGTCGGGCTTGAGCGGCGGCAGTTGCAGCTTGTCTTCGGGATAGAGATCGAACCATTTCTGCGGCGCGTAGCAAGGGACGTGCGGATGCCGGAAGCCGACGCACAACATGAACGGCGTCGACTGCTTGGCCTTGAGTTGCTCGATGGCCCAATCGGCCACCTTGGCGTCGTCGTGCTCTTCGTCGGTCTTCGGCCACACGCCCCAGTCCATCAAGCCATGCTCGAGACCTTTGACGAACTTCTGCGGCGGTTTCGGATTGTGTCCGCCGTGGAAGCCCCAGACGTTGAACTCGTTTTGCGTCTGATCCTTGGGCGGATAGGCGTCGTGCCAGGTCTTGCCCGTGGTGAGCGTGCGATAGCCGTGGTTCATGAAGTGCTGCGGCAGCGAGACGATCGACTGCCACAAGCTGACCGAGCGAATCCACGGATTGAGCGCGTAGACGCCGGTGGTCGACGGCCGTCGGCCGGTCAGCACGCTGGTGCGCGACGGGTTGCACAGCGGGGCTTGGCAATGGGCGTTGGCGAACGTCACGCCCCGAGCGGCGAGTTTGTCGAGGTTGGGCGTTTTGACTTGCGGATGACCCCCGAGCGGCCCGATCCAGTCGTTCAGGTCGTCGATCGAGATGAACAAGATGTTCGGCTTGGGGGGCGTGGGCTCTTGGGCCAGGGCGTGGGAAACAAACGTGGCACAGAGCAACGCTATCAAACTCAACCGGGCAA
>JAEUIL010000715.1 GCA_016794255.1 Planctomycetaceae bacterium
CCAACAGCGCGGTCACTGATTCGCCCAACTGCTGACGATGGCGAACTTGGAGTGCGAGATCGTGCGGAGCGTAGAAGGGGACGACGGCTGCTACGCTCGTGTCACCTCGACCATGAACACCGGCCCACGACACCAAGTGACCACCGGCCGACTCGCCGATCAGCGCGATGCGCCGCGTGTCGACCTGATACTCTTTGGCGTGATGCTTAACCCAACGGATGGCGGTGGCCACATCGTCGGCGCAGGCTGGCCAACGATGCTGCGGCGCGAGCCGATAGTTGATCGTGAACCAGGCAAAACCGGCTTGACTCAAGGGCGCGAAGAGGGGCTTGATGTAGCTTTGCTTGTCGCCTCGCACAAAGCCACCGCCATGCACGAGAATGCAAGTCGGAAACGGGCCTTTGCCGGGCGGCACGAAGGCGTCGAGCGTGAGACTCACGTCGCCGATGCGAGCAAACTCGATGTCGTTGTGAAGCCCCGCGGGGAGTGGCGTGTCGGGCTCCGCCGCGTGGCTTACGGAATCCAGGCACCACGCGACGCAAAGCAACCAGCAAGCGATCAGGCGTTTGAGTTTCATGTTCATGAGCATCTTTGCAATGGAGACGATTGTCAAAACGGGTGCGGCGTTGGATACGGATGTCTTAGCCGATGGGTGTCATGTCGGCGTCCTCGTGGACATGCGTTGTCACCGAGAAACATGCCCACGCGGACGTGGGCATGGCACACGATTCGGTCCCGGCACCACGTTCAGCTAGTGTGCCTGAGCCAATCACCCGTGGCAAGCACGGCGATCTTGCTCAGCCTGGCTTCTCGGCGACGACGCACACCTCTTGGCGATTGTGTTGCAACTGCCGAGCGCGGACCGACGTGAAGCCCCAAGAACGAATCCGTTCGAGGTACGCCGGCAACTCGTCGGCCAAGCTCCACTCGAGCAGCTTGAGCGTCACAATCATCCCGCGGATGTGGACCGTCGGATGCGTGACAATTTCTTCGATCGTGTCGAGTGTGTAACTGGGGGCGACGTTCAGATCGGCAAATAGCCACCGTACGGCGTGGAACTCGCCGCGACGCACTTCATGGCCGCGCTTGCGAATGTGAACGAAGTTGGGATGCGCCGCCACCTTGGAGTCGACCTCGGCTGGGTCGATGCCGATGACGTGCATGCCGACTTCGAGCAACGCCTGACACGCACCGCCGGGGGCACAGCCGATCTCGGCGCACACCTGCCCCGGCTTGAGCGGCAAGCGCGACCATTCGAGTCCTTCCATTAGCTTGAGATATGCGCGCGACACCATTCCGACTGGCGTTTCCAAGCGCCGTAAACCACCGGGCCAGCGCGACACACGACTCCGCGCGCGATGCCAGCCGCCCCACCATTCCTCAGGCCCGACGAGCACCACATCCAACACGAGTTGCCCCTCTTCGGCAGACGGTGACGCCTCGTGCGTGATGTGGTCGCCCAGTTGCGCGCGGAGCGCTGCGTCGACCATGTCCGACTCGTGGGTCAACCCGGGCTCGTAGCGGTGATCGCCCGGTGCATAGCGATCGCGAGGAAAGATATGGAGCTGATCGAACTGGCGATCTCCCACCATCGTGGCAACCGCGGCCAGTCGCGTGGCCTCGTCGGTTCCGGTCGCTTTCCCGAAGTTGAATCCATACCACCGGGCAAAAACCGCTCCCAGTTCAAAATCGTCGCGAATCTCGGCGTCTGGCGGCAACTTAAAAGTCAGAAAGCCGGGACGCGAGTACGAGAAGCGAAACTCGGGCCAGCGAATCGCCAACTCGTGCTTGAGCGCGGCTTCAGCGCCGACTTGGCAGGTGGTCATGAGAAAACGAGGAGCAGGCAAGCCGGTCAAAGGTAACTCAATTGCAAAGAACGCGAAGATGGATTGGAGCCCGGCCCGTCGCAAGTACATGCTGGCGCGATCAGGCGAGGCCCCGATTGTGACCAGTTTGGGTTGCGACCACAACGGATCGACACCCGCCGCGACCCACCTCAGAGCGAATTCTCCGCAGATATCTCCGAGAAGTGTGCCGCGGGGCGTTCTCCATGCACGTGGAACTTCCGTCACAACCGGTGCAGTCGCCAAGCTCGACACGGCCCAGGGACATTGCGGGGGCGTTGGTCTCGAATTGCTGGGGGAGTCGGACCACTTCGAGTGCCCGTGAGACCTATCTTTTAGGTGGATCATTGTCGTTCCGCTGCGCCATCCGTCTGGACTGTGCCTGTGAGAACGACGACCGCAGCCGAACCATTTGCTGAGCAATTGCTATGACGAACCGCATTGTCAACGGCTTCAAGAACTTCTTGGAGAACTGGAGCGCCCGTACCCCTGGCGCGATTGCCGCCGCGCACGGAGCCGTGATCCAGGCGACGACACTGGAAGATCGGGTGCTGTACAGCGCGACCCCGCTGCTCGATCCGGCGCTGGCGGGGAGCGATGCGCAGTCGACAGCGGACACCATGCAATCGCCGCATGATTTGGTCGATGTGCTGTCGGACGATGCCACGCCGTTGCCGCCCGTGCAGGAGCTGTCGAACGCCGATCAAACCGCGGCCAACCCAGTGCACCATGAGCTGGTATTCATCGACGCCCGAATTGATGAAATCGACCAGTTGGTCAACGCTTTTTTAGAACGTGAAGATGCGACGCAGGACGGCTTTGCCCAGGTCGACGCGGCCTTGGCGGGGGACGTGAAGTACGACGCAATCCATTTCGTCACGCACGGCGCGGATGGCATGGTGCGACTTGGCGGTTCGTGGCTCGACGCCCAAACGATCGAACAACGTCTCGATCAATTGCAGGGCTGGTCCGACTCGTTGAGCGACGACGCCGACTTGATTTTCTACGGCTGCGATTTTGCCGCGGATGAAGTGGGCCAAGACGTGGTCGAACGGCTAAGCGAGATTACAGGCGCCGACGTGGCCGCCAGCGACGATGCGACCGGCACTGCTACTCGCGGCGGCGACTGGCTGCTCGAGTATCGTACCGGCGTGATCGACGTGCAAATGTCGTTCGACGAGTCGCTCGCGGGTTGGGAGCACCTGTTGAACACTTACGTCGTGACCACCACCGCCGACAGCGGCGCAGGCTCGTTGCGCACGGCGATCACGAATGCCAACAACAACGCGGGCACGGATACGATCAGTTTCAACATTGGTACGGGCGTGCAAACGATTACGTTGTCGAGTTTGTTACCCACGATCAATGGCACGACGATTATCGACGGTTGGACGCAAGGTGGTTGGTCGAGCACGCCCTTGATCATTATTGACGGCAATAATCTGACCGGCGACGGCTTGGTCTTTAGCAGCACGGCCG
>JAEUIL010000729.1 GCA_016794255.1 Planctomycetaceae bacterium
AGCCCCGGACGACTACGAAGCCCAGTGGACTTCGAGTTGGTTGTCGATCTCGTGCGTTCCTTCGACCATCCGCAGGGCTTCTTGAGCCATCTGCTTCTGAAAGAAGGTGCGAACCGCGCCGCGCAAAATCAGTCGGCCAGCGTTAGCTTCGAGGCGGACATGGCGGGCGGGGACGTGGGGATTGTTGTCGAGCGCGGATTGCGCACGATCCATGAGGGCGGAATCGACCATGGCTTGGTAAGGCGGGCGTCAGAAGAGGCGTGACAATGCGGCGTCCGAGCCTGTCGCGAGGCCGGTGACGAATTCCCCGGCAATGATTTCGTCGGTCACAAAGGTCGGGCGAATCGTCGGTTTTCGCCGGAAATTTGCGAAGACTTGGAAAATCTCGGCGAGCGTGCCGGTTATAGCGGATCTAGCGAGACTCGATCAGCGAAGTGTGCCATGTCCACGTCTGCGTGGACATGCGCGCTCGCCAGGAAACATGCCTACGCGGACGTAGGCATGGCACACCGATGAATTCAGTGCGTCGCTACTTCCCTCGCCGGAGCACGTACTGCCGGGCCAGTTGAGAACTCGCCGACGTATCGCCCACCAACGGCACGGTGAGTACCGCATGGTCGTCCTTCACGATGTACGGAAACGGTTCGCCGGTGAAGGGATCGCGGAGCCATGCGCCGTCGGGCAAGTCGTCGAGCTTGGCCGGTAGCTGGCCATCGTGAGCGGCGGCATAGCGGCGGACGGCGTCGATCGTGGCCAGGGCGGCGAGTTGCCGATCGACCCGCGCGGTGGATTTGCGAGCCGACGTCACTGCCGGCATGACCAATTGGAACAAGGGGAAAACCCGTTTAATCTCGGGTTGTTCCCAGCCTTGTTTCAACTCGGTTTCACGTCGCAGAGCCTCGGCCAGTGGCAAGTCAAACCAGCGCCGCAAAGCGGCATACTGCTGATGATAGCGTTGCTGAGCATCGACGACCGCCAACTGAGGTAGCGGCATTTTGTCCAGTCGCGGGACGACAATGCCAGCTTCGTGTAATCGCTTCTTGGCGGCTGGTGCTTCGGCAAACACCATCAGCTTGGCGAGCAGCGCCATAGTGTCAATCGTGTTTTGAGGGGCGTTGTTTTCAATCGCGAGAAGCGGTGCCATTTGGTTCAACATTTCCGTGACTAAACGAACTGCGGTCTGTTCATCGAGCGTTTCTTCGCGCAGTCGGCGCAATTGAGGGAACTGCAACTCCACCGCTGTCTCCTCGAATCGCAGCGCCGGGCGGAGATCGACAAACGGTCGGGAAAGCGACACCACGGGCCACAGCAGGCTCGGACAATCGCGCTGTTGCAGCAGCAGCTCGAGTTGGTCGTTGGCCAGGACGCCCATCGCCACGCCGACCAGACCGTGGATCAACGTCGGCCCCGACGCCGTATGCCGGGCGAGTGCGTAACCCTCACGGAGCGTCGCGGTTGCCGCGGCAAGCCGACCGCTGACGATCTGCTGATGGCACTGGAGCATCAGCAGCCGTTGCAGAGCCCGTATCTGTTGCAACTCAGGCAGGAGTATTTCAAACGGTGGCTCTTCGTTCCATGGCACTTGCCAATCGCAATGGCGACAACGCGCCGCATAGCGCAGGTAGCGAAAGACGTCTTTCGCCGCGGCGAGTTTGGCTTGTCGTTCGTCGGCATTGAGTCGCTGAGGATCGAGTTGTTCGCTGTCCAGCTTCAGGTTCTGCGCCAACAGGATCGCCTTGTACAGATCGATGGCGGCGTTTCCCGCTCGCAGTTCATCAGGAGCATAGCTCAACTCAAACGTCCCCACGGCGGGCTCGCGTGCCGGCCAAAGGACGAGCTCGCGTGTCTCAACCGCCGGTTGCGGGGAAGCGTCTTCGGCAGCCCACGCGGAGCCATGCGCCAATACGATCCAGGCCAGCAACAGCAGTAGATTCGTCTTCATGAGCACTTCTTGTCGGAGGATTAAAGTTCGAGTTTGTCGAAAGGGAGTAGCCATCACGTTTCGTATGCGGGGAGTTGAAACCGAGTCGATGTTAACGGTTCGCAACGATCGATCATCAACCGACATTCGATCGCCGTCCGTACATCGGGTCATTAAAGGTCGGTCAGTTCTTGACGCAGGTGTAGGTACGAGGCATGGGACGAATCGATCGGCGTCGCGACGATCGTAGGCGTTTCGTGGCGCAACTCGGCATGAGGCGTGTCCCAGTCGTGTAGTAACCGTCGATACGCGGCGTCGTCCCACCCGCGGTCGCGTTTCTCGACGGCGGCGGTCTCTGCCTTTGGAAGCGCGGCTTGCCAAACGAGGCGGATTTGCTGCCGGTCGGCTTCGAGCCGGACTCCGAGACTCGCCGCAATCACCACCAACGCCGCGACAGTTGCCACCGTTCCCAGCACTCGCCGCACCGCCGTGCGTCGCTGCGATTCCTGCTGCCGCGCCCACGAGACGATCAGCGGCGCTGACAACCGGCTCGCCTTATCGACCTCCGCCGCCTGGAGAAGCTCCCGGCCCGCCACCAATTCGGCCAAGTGGTCGCGGCAACGGGGGCATGCGGCTAGATGCTCGTCGAGTCGCGCGTGCTCGTGCGCAGGTAACTCATCGTACACCCGCTCAATCAGTTTCGCGCCGAGCGATTCGCAGCGGTTCATGGTCGTGGCTCCTGGATGGAGAGTGTACGGCAGTCGCGATCCTGGTAACGGGTAAGTTCCCGCCGCAATTCGATCAATCCCGCCTCGACCCGCGATTTGGCCGTACTGAGCGGAATGTTCAACGCCTGGGCCACCTCGGGGAAGGTCAACTCGCCAAAATGCTTAAGGACCAACGCTTCACGTTGTTTCAGGGGTAACTTGTCGATCGCTTGTCGCACGGCTGTGTGGCTTTCGGCTTCGGCTGCTCGCACATCGGGCGATGGTTCCGGCGACCAAGTCACGAGCCGATCGACGAAGCTCAGCCAACCGCGTTGCCGTCGCCAACGATCGCGCGCCACATTCACCGCGATGCGGTACAGCCAGGTCGAGAACGGAGCGTCGCAACGATACCGTTTCCGAGCGAGGTACACCTTGACGAACACTTCTTGGCAAAGATCCTCCTGCGCGTCGCCGCCCGCCAGCCGGCTGACGATTCGCGCCAACGGCCCTTGCCATCGCCGGACCAACTCGTCAAATGCGGGCGTCGACCCTTGGCCAATCTGCTGCATGAGTTCGTGGTCGGTTGATTCGGTCATGGCTGGCTGCAATTCAACTCATCACACGCCGGGAACCGCCGGCCGGCCGAAAAAATTTTGTCCAAAAGGATAAATTCTTTTGAGCTGAGGTGGGGTTGTCGAGGGCGGTGCTGCCGGACCAGTCGCCCCCATTTTTAGCAGGGGATATTCGCGGGCTGACTGGCCAAACCGACGTCCAAGTGGTTTCACCCGCAGCAAATCTTGGTGGTTGACTCCCCCGGTGAGTCTGGACAGACGCTAGCTTTCCGGAATAATGGGGGGCAGCCCGAACGGGATTTTAACGTACCGCCAGCTGCAGGGCCGGTGGTGTGACATGTGGAAGCTGCTTTGAAAGGAAATCGAACGATGCAAAAGTTTGCTTGGATTCTCATGCTGGGTTTGGTGTTCGCGGTCGGTTGCGGTGAAGCCGCCAAGAAGGCAGAAGACGCTGCGAAGAAGGCCGGCGATGCCGCCAAGACCGCTGGTGACAAGGCTGCCGAAGCCGGTAAGGCCGCTGGCGAAGCCGCCACCAAGGCGGGCGAAGCCGTTAAGGACGTGGCGAGCAAGGCTGGTGAAGCTGCCAAGGGTGCTGCTGACGCCGCCAAGGGCGCCGCCGAAGCTGCTAAGGACGCAGCTGGTAAGGCTGCCGATGCCGGCAAGGCCGCTGTCGACGCTGCGAAGGACGCCGCCGCCAAGGCCGCTCCGAAGACCGAAGAGAAGAAGTAAGCTTGTTCGCTTGCGAACTACTTACGTTCATTTGCACACTGCGACGGGAGTGACGTTTCAGACGCCGCTCCCGTCGTTTTTTGTGCGCCGAGCCGGTGGACGTGATTTAGGCCGATCGCCTCAATCGTGAATTCGCTCATACAATCGTCACATTTGTGACATTCAGAACCTGCCGTTTTCGAGGGCGCACTCAGCCGCGGCGGGTGGCCCGCATGACTGACAACCACTCGGCAAATATGGTATCCTCGATAGGGTGCATCGCGGATCAACTCCTCTGCTGCGGTTGTCACGAGGTATGGAAGAAAAACAAATTCTGTTGACCCCCGAACTGTCGTATCGCCTCGGTGCGATCGACGTCGGCAGCAACAGCATCCGGCTCATTATCGCCGAGCCGCTCCGCGACGGTTCGTATCGCATTCTGGACGAGGAAAAGGCTCCTGCGCGGTTGGGCAAGGGGCTCAGCACGACTGGCACGCTTAGTCGGGACGGCGTGCAGCAGGCACTCGAAGCCCTGCGTCGGATGAAGCAGATCGCGATCGGCTACCAAGTGCGTGAACTCAGCGTGATCGCCACCTGCGCCGTGCGCGAAGCGACCGATGGCCCCGCGTTTGTGGCGCGAGTCAAAGCAGAACTCGATCTCGACATCGAAGTCATCTCCGCCGAGCGCGAGGCGCATCTGGCGTTTACGAGTGTCGCCCGTAGCTTTCAGCTCGAAGGCAAGAACGTGGCCGTGGCCGACACGGGTGGCGGCAGCACCGAGATCATCCTCGCCTCGGGCAACGTCGTCGAAGCGATCTGCGGCACGCCGCTCGGGGCGGTCCGCGTAACTGAACTGTTCGGCGCCAACCAGCCGATGTCCAACGAGCAACTCGAAAAGATGCTCGACTACATCGATCGCGAACTGCGGCGCAGTACCCGCAGCGCATTGCTCGAGCCGCACGTGCTGATCGGCTCGGGCGGCACGTTCACGACACTCGCCGAAATGGTGATGGCCAACAAAGGTCAGGCGGGTTTGCCCGTCCGGGGTTGTGAAGTGTATCGGGCCGACGTTCGTCATATGCTCGACAAGCTCCGCAAGCTGCCCGTCGAGGCCCGTGCCAATCTGCCGGGCTTAAGTCCCGATCGAACCGATATCATCGTCGCTGGCGTGGCGATCATTGATCGACTCATGCGGCACTTTGAGCTCAATCGGGTCACGATTCACGACCGTGGCGTGCGCGATGGGCTGTTGTTGCAAATGATCGACCGGCAGAACGGCACCTCCGGCGACAAGGCGATCGACCGCGACGCTGCGATCGATCGGTTTGCCTCGACCTGCGGTGTCGATTTGGTCCACGTGCGGCACGTGGCCAAGCTCGCTGGCGAGATCTATGCCGGTTTGGCAGGTCCGTTGGGACTCGATCTCAAAGATCGTGCGTTGCTCGAAGCCGCGGCGCGGTTGCAGGATGTTGGGTACCTGATCAACTACGAGCAGCACCACAAGCATAGTTATTACTTGATTCTCAACAGTCGCTTGCCCGGTTTCCAACCGCAAGAACTGGAATTGATCGCCAATCTGGCGCGCTATCATCGCGGCTCGGGCCCCAAGAAGAAACACGACAACTTTCGTCAGCTTGGCACGCGCGACCAACAACGCGTGCGGCAACTGACCGCGATTCTGCGGGTCGCTGGCGGACTGGATCGCACGAATACTCAAGCCGTCCGCAGTGTCACGGTCGACACCAAGGAACGCGAGGTCACGATTCTCGTCCAAGCCGACAGCGATCCCGAGGTCGATATCTGGACCGCCACCGCTCGCGCCGAGCACATGATCAAGGCGTTTGAGCTTGAGAAGCTCGACATTCACTGGCGGCGAACGCACGGCTCGAACGGCAATGGTTCCGTCCCCGGCTTGGTTCGCACCACGCAACGGCAGCCAGCCGAAGAACGCTGATCGCCGCAGGCTGGTTTGACGTTGAGGTTCGACTACGGCGACTCTTGCACCACGCGGAAGCCCGTGTAGCAAAATGCATCGTCCGCTTCGCCGTAAGCTCGCGAGGCACAACGGCTCGCCATCGGTCCGGTGTACCAACAGCCGCCGCGCATCGACCGCCAATCGCCGTATTTGTGTTGTGGCGTGGTCTCGGGCCCCTGCGGATCGACGGTCGCCGCCAGCTTGCCCGAGCGCCGATCGCGGACCGCTTTGACGATGTCTTGATAGTAGCGATCATAGTAGCGATCCGAGCACCATTCCCAGACGTTGCCGTGCGTGTCGAACAGTCCCCACGCGTTCGGTTGAAACTTGCGCACGGGCGAAGTGTAAATCTCGCCATCGAGTGACTCCGCGGGCGTGAGCGTCAGATGCTGCCGCTTCACCGTGCCGGGATGGGCGGCTTCGAGCGCCGAGTCGCCAATGTTGCCAAATGCGTACACCGTGGCCGGGGCATTGCCGCCGACGTAAATCGTGTCGCCGCCAGCACGAGCCGCATACTCCCACTCGGCCTCGCTGGGCAAGCGATACCGCACACCCTCGCGCTTGCCGAGCCATTCGCAAAAGGCGACCGCGTCGCGCCAACTGACGCACGTCACCGGATGCTCGTCGGTTTGAGCGAAGCCAGGATTCCGCCAGGTGCAATCAGCGCGTAACTCAAACCGATTCACGCCTTCTTTCTCAGCCGGGTTGAAGGCCAAACCGCCGCGGCCACTCTTCTCTGCCGAGGTCTCGTACTTGGTCGTCTCAACAAACTCGCGGAACTGTCGCACCGTGACCTCGTGCGTCGCCAGCCAAAATGGTTTCGTCAAGCGAACCGGATGCGCCGGCCGCTCGTCGGTCAAATCGGCACCTTGCTCGAGCGTGTTGGGATGATTCAAGCGCAAAACAAAATCATCGGTCATGCCGCGCTGAAACTCGCCGGCCGGGATTTGCACGAGCTTCATCCCCAGCCCGTTGGTCTTGCTCGGCAACGGTTCCGCAGCCGTCACCCACGAGGCGACGCACAACAATCCGGCAAGCAAACAGTTCCTAAGCACCATGTCGTTCACGCCTTGATTAACGCCTGGATTGGGCCGGTGCTGTCTTGAAATGATCCCGCGGGAGCAGCGCCGACGCGATCAAGCATCGTGTGCCAGACGTTCGCCAGCGGCGTTTTGTCGGCCAACTTGAGATGGCCTTGATGCTCAATCCCCAGGCCCGTGCCGCCCGAGATCACCGTCGGCAGCAGGTCTTTGCTATGGCCGATCCCCATGCCGCTCGAGAAGCCCAGCACCGTCCGATCGAGCAGCGTGGCGTCCCCCTCTTTCACCGCCGCGAGCTTGCCGAGGAAATAGGCCCAATGCTGCATGTAGATCGTGTCGACTTTGGCCAGTTCTTCAAGATTCTGCGGATCGTTGCCATGATGCGTGAGCGCGTGGTAATCCTTCGACACGCTAAACTCGGGATACACACCCCCGGCCAACTCGGTGCGGACCACGTAGGTGACGACCCGCGTCGAATCGGTCTGCAGCGCGAGCGCGATCAAGTCGTACATCAACTTGGCATAGGTGTCATAGAAGAACCCGGGCACTCCTTCGGGAATCATCGACTTGCTGAAGTCGCGCAATCCGTCGGGATCGGGGGACGGTTTTGACTTCGTGGACCATTCGACACGTCGCGCGAGCTGCTGCTCCAATTCGCGCACCGAGTTGAAATACTGATCGAGTCGGTCACGATCGGCGCTGCCGACTTGTTGTTGCAATCGCGTGGCATCCTCACGCACCAAGTCGAGCACGCTCTTGCGACGGCGGAACTGAGTTGCTTGCTGGGCCCGTTGCTGCTCTGTGTCGGGATGAAAGAGCCGCGTGAACAACACGTGCGGGTCGTTCTCGGCTGCCAGCGGCACACCCTGCCGGTTCCAGGCAATCGTGGCCAGGGCTTGTTCGCCGAAACCGGTGCCCCGCTTCACCGACATTTGCAGCGACGCATAGCGCGTGTCTTGGCCGAGCGCCTCAGCCGCGATTTGGTCGGGCGAAATCGACTGCTTTTGATCCTTGGCAATGCTGGTCGAGAACGGATACGCGCCGTCGTGTCCGCCCCCTTTTTCGAGAAACGTTCCCGAGAGAACGGTGAACTGCCCGCGATGCGGTTCGAGCGGTTTGAGGATCCGCGTCAGCTTAAAATTCTTCCCCTCGTCGTCAGGCGTGAACTGACGCATGTTCATACCGGTGCCAAAGTAGAACATGCCCATGCGAGCCGGGGGCTTGGGCAGCGGCGCGGCAAGCACCGACGAAGGCATCATCGCTTCCAGGTACGGCAGGGCCACGAGTGTGCCCGCGCCGCGCAGCAATGTCCGCCGCGAGAGCAACCGTCGAGAGCTAGCCATGACATCGGTTCCTGAGTGCGAATGTTGGTTTACTTCGTGCGAAATGCTGCGCTCGTGACCAGGGCTTTGATCATCGTCCGCAAGGAGTCGTCGCCGCTGAGCGCCGCTTGCGTCATGCGATCGATCGTGGGGCGATCTAAGCCTTCAATCGGTCGACCGAGCGCGTAGGTCAACAATTTCTCGGCAAGTGCTTGCCGAAAGCGAGCGTGTTGTTTTAGCAACAAGGCTTTGAACTGCGCGAACGTCTCGAACGCCTCGCCGTTCGGGAGCGTGCCGCGAACGTCGATCGCGGGACGATTGCGGCCTTGGAAGCTCTCGCCATCCTGCGTGTCGCGCCATTGGCCGATGACGTTGAAGTTTTCCAGAGCGAGCCCATACGGGTCGATCGAGCGGTGACACGCCGCGCACGCCTCGATCTGCTGATGCTGCAACAGCCGTTCGCGAACCGTGAGATTCTTACCCTGAATGTTCGGCTCGATCTCGCCGACATTCGGCGGTGGCGGGTCGGGCGGATCGTTGAACAACACCTCACGCACGTAGACGCCGCGGCTCACCGGCTTGGTGCGATTGCCGTCGCTGCCCCGCATCATGACGCCGGCTTGACCGAGCAGTCCGCCACGCGGCGAATCACCGGGCAGCTTGACCAGCCGGAACTCGTCGCCCGTGACATCGGCGATGCCGTAGAACTCGGCCAGCCGTTCGTTGACCAGCGTAAAGTCGCTATCCAAGAAACTGGTCACGGGCGCATCGTGACGCAAGACATGGTCGAAGAACGCGAGTGTTTGCGCGACCATCGCCGCACCGAGTCGCTCGCCATACGCCTTGTACAACTTTTCGTCGGGCTTGAAGTTGCGGAACTCGTCAGTCCGCAACCACTGTGCGGCGAAGCCATCAACGAGCGCCCGACTGTGAGTATGCGCGAGCAACCGATCGACCTCGGTTGCCAACACCTGCGGGTCGCGCAACTTACCTTGATTCGCGAGTTGCATAAGTGCATTGTCCGGAGCACTCGACCACAGAAAGTACGACAATCGCGCCGCGAGTTCAAAGTCGTTCAACTCACGCCGCTCGTCGCTGCTGGGCTCGCAAAGATACAGGAAGTGCGGCGACGTGAGCACCGCCGCCAAGCCAACGCGGACCGCTTCCTCAAAACTCGTGCCCAGCTGCAACTCTTCGGCAACGAGTTTCACATACGGTTCGACCTCGGCGGAAGTCACCGGTCGCCGAAATGCTCGCGGCAAGAACCGAGTGAAGATCTCCCGCACGTAGTTCACGTCTTGCTTGGCCTGTTCGCCCTTGAACAGCAGTAGCTCGTGACTCTTCGGCGGCCATTGGTCGTAGAGCGGCCCCTCGATTTCGATCCAATCGACGATCAGCTTGGGAACCTTCGATAGGTCGAGCACCTCGGGAATGGGCATCGAGCCAGATACGATCCCCTCGGCCAACATGCGTCCGCGGGTGCGCATGATCGTGGCAAAATCTTGCTCGCGACCAGCCTTTTCGATCAGCCGTTCCATTTGGCCATACGCCTGACTGTAGCCGCGAAACTTCGTGGGCTTCGCGAGGCGAATCGAGAACTCGCCGCCGTCGATGCCCAAGGGCAAGACCTTCTCGTAAACCTGCGGCGCTGACTCGGGAGCGTCGACCACGGTTTCAAGCAGCAGCCCTTCGCCGCCACCTTCGCGCACGACGTGCATCGTCACCGGCTCGTCGCGACCGCCCCGATCGGCCGAGGCCCGCACGCGCACGGCGTACATTCCTTTGATCGGAATGCGCTTGCGTCGACCGGCCGAGTCCTTGTAGTTCGGGTAAAACAAATCGTCGAACGAGCGCGTGCCACTTTCCATGAGCACCACGTCGTGCTCGCGGCAGTGGAAACCGGGTTGCGAGCAGAGATAACGAATCGAGCCGCGTTTGGCCGTGTCTTCCAACTCGAAACGATTGCGGTAGGTCGCAAATGGCGGCGGACCGGTGACAATCGCCTGGTCCGCGATCCGTTGGGCGACCTCGTAATACTTGTCGAGCAACGAGGGATCGACGAGTAGCGCCGAAGACGCTTTGTCGAAACCATCGGCACGTCCGTCGGGCGGCAAGAAGTCGAGCGGACTTTCGCCGGGGAGAAACGTGAGCTGCAGCAGATCGCGGATCGTGTTGGCATACTCGGTGCGATTCAGGCGTCGCAGCACGACACGACCCCCGCTGCTGCGCGAGCGCCGTTCGGCTGATCGCAACTCAGCCGCAATCCACCGCACGACTTGCTGCTGCTGCGTAGCATCAGGTTGAGGACGATCCGCCGGGGGCATCTCGCCGCGGTTGAGTTGATCCATGATCTCGACCCACGAGCGGGCCGTGGCGGGATCGCCGAGGTCGGTCGACAATTGATCGAGCCGCAGTTTGGCCTCTTGCTTCTGCGGGCCATGACACGCGACACAATGCGTCCTGAGAAACTCGCGCAACCCGGCCGGATCACTGGTCGGCTCTGCCGCGTGGAGCTTCGGCACCACGGCACCTTGCGTCACAGCCACGGTCACGCCGAGTAAGATCGCCGCACGCCAATTCATAGACAACCGTGGTTTAAGGGGGTAATTTGAGCCTTTACTTTAACCTCAGCCGAAAGCATCGCAAAGCACAACCCGGTGAATCTCAGTTGCCAACGGCGGTGTTTCCGCCGAAGATAAGAGCCTGACGCAGCTTCGTCGCCGCGTGATCAGGTGTCGAGCGGCGATGCCCTGTCCGAACTTCCCGCCTCGCCTCCACTCGTAGGACCCTGCCATGTCGCACGTCACCCGTCGTCGTTTCTTGGAAGATTCGCTTCTCGCTACAGCAGTGACCGCGGTGAGCTCAACGGTCCCGGCCTTCGCGACAGCTGCCGAAGAGACCTCGCGAACGTCGGCTAACGAAACGCTGCAACATGCGGTGCTCGGCTGCCGCATTCGGGGCAAGGTGCATGCCGCCGAGTTCGGCAAGCTGCCGGGCGTGAACGTGGCGTATGTCTGCGATCCTGACCTGACGCTGGCTGAAGAATTGGCGGCGGCAGTCGAAAAGCAGTCCGGCCGCAAGCCGAAAGTTGTGCAGGACCTGCGGAAGATTATCGACGACAAATCGATCGACACGATTTCGATTGCCGCGCCCAATCACTGGCACGCGCTCGCCGCCATGTGGGGCATGCAAGCTGGCAAGGACGTGTATGTCGAGAAGCCCGTGAGTCACAATCTGGTCGAAGGCCGACGGATGGTCGACGCCGCCAAGAAGCTCAAACGCATCTGCCAAGGTGGCACGCAGAACCGTTCGGTGGGTGGACTGATGGCCGCGGCCGAGTTTATTCGTGCTGGCAAGCTGGGTGAAGTGAAGCTGGCCCGTTCGATTATCTACGGCAAACGGGCATCGATCGGCGAGAAGCAAGCGTGTGTCATTCCGACCGGCTGCGATTTCAATCTCTGGCTGGGGCCCGCGACCCAACAGCCGCTCCAGCGCAAGAACATGCATTACGACTGGCACTGGGTCTGGGACACGGGCAACGGCGAGTTGGGCAATAACAACATCCACATGGTTGATATCTGCCGCTGGCTCGTGGGGCTCGAAGGCTTGGGCGATTCGGTGATTAGCATCGGTGGTCGACTGGGTTACGAAGATGCGGGCGAAACGCCCAACACGCAGTTGACCGTGCATCAGTTTGGCCCCACGACGGTCATTCAAGAAGTGCGCGGGTTGAAAACGGCTCCTTTCAGCGACAAATTCAAGTCGGGCTACGTCATCTACGGCAGCGAAGGCTTTATCGCCGATGCGACATTGTTCGATCCCAGCGGCAAGCTGGTGCAAAAGTTCGAGGGCAAAGGCGAGAACCACTTTGCGAACTTCATTCGAGCGGTGCGCAGCCGCAACCCGAACGACCTGAATGCCGAGATTACGAAGGGGCACATTTCGACAGGCTTGTGTCACGTGGCGAACATCTCGCACCGTTTGGGTCAACAAGTCACCGTCGCGGACATCAAGAGTCACTTGAGTGGCAAGCAATTCAGCGACGAGGTCCGCGCGACATTCACGCGCATGGTCGCGCATCTAGGCGAGAATGAGGTCGATCTGGATAGGACGAAGCTGACGCTCGGTTCACAACTGACGATCGACTCGGCCAAAGAGCAATTCGTCGAGAACTCGGCTGCCAACGCGCTGCTGAAGCGCGAGTATCGCGCCCCATTCGTGCTGCCATCGGCGGACCAGATCTGACGCGGCTTGGATTTTTAGGCAGGATTTGCGGCCGTTAATGAGACTTCGTGATCACGGTTTCTCCCTGAGGTTACGCCGTTACTCGAGGGACTGTCATGAAACCGGAATCGCGATCACCACCGCCGCGTTGGGCCTTCGTCACTTTGATGGCCGCGGCGATTTACAACTTGGCCTGGGGGGCGTTTGTCGTCGTGTCGCCGTTGACAATGTTTCAGTGGGCCGACATGACGCCGCCCAACTACGTGAGTCTTTGGCAATGCATCGGCATGATCGTGGGGGTCTACGGAATCGGATATGCCATTGCGGCGTTTGATCCGGTGCGTCATTGGCCGATCGTGCTCGTCGGTCTGCTCGGCAAAGTGTTCGGGCCGATCGGATTTCTGCTCTCGGCGTCGCGCGGCGAGTTGCCTTGGCACGCCGGCGGCACGATCCTCACGAATGATCTGATTTGGTGGATTCCCTTCGTCAACTTGTTGATCCATGCATGGCGGCACCGATCGCGGTCGGTTTAAAACCTGGGGCAACACTCCGCCGTGCTCGCGTACTCACCACGGGTTGCCAATCACCTCCGCCCGCCTAGAATGAAGCCACTTTTCCAGTGTTGCTTCATGCTTTTCACCGTGCGGGGGTCGCTCCATGGCTCGTGGATCTCTGTGGGTCGTGTGCCTGGTGGGCTTGTGCTCGGGTTGTGAGCCAAGCAAGCCGCCGATCGCTAAGCCGGTCGCTCCCGAGGTGTTGGTCGCGACGCCGATTCAGAAAGAGGTGACCGAGTACGTCGAGTTCACCGGTCGCACCGAGGCCGCCAGCGCCGTCGATATTCGCGCGCGGGTGAGCGGCTATCTGATCGATGTGCCGTTTGTCGAAGGGAGCGACGTCAAAGAAGGTGACTTGCTGTATCAGATCGATCCCCGGCCGTTCGAGGCCGAGGTGGAACGCAGTCAGGGCGAAGTGGCGCGGTGGCAGGCTCAATTGTCCAAAGCCACGGCCGACCTCACTCGGAGCAAAACGCTGCGTCAACAAAATGTTTTGTCTCAAGAAGAGCTCGACGCCTCGATCGCTCAAGAGGGGATCGCCAAGGCCAGCTTGATGTCGGCCGAGGCCGCGCTTAAGCAGGCGAAGCTGAACCTCGAGTTCACGCGCATCACCGCTCCGATCGCGGGGCGAGTGAGCCGCACGAGCATCACCAAGGGGAACTTGGTTTCGACCGGCAGCGCCGATTCAGGCGTGTTGACCACGGTCGTGGCGCAGCACCCGATGTATGTGCTGTTCGATGTCGACGAACGCACCATGTTGCGCCACCGTGCATATCTGCGCGAGAAGAACGACGCCAATCAAATCGCGGAACTCAAGGCCCGTCGGATCCCGGCCTATGTCGGGCTCGCCAATCAAACCGGCTTTCCCTATCGCGGCGTGCTCGATTTCGGCGACAATCGTCTCGATCCGACCACCGGCACGATCAAGGTCCGAGCGGTGCTCGACAACGACGAGCATGTCTTCACACCGGGCATGTTCGCGCGGGTCAAACTGCCATTCGGCGATCCGCACTCGGCGCTGCTCGTGCCGTCGCGGGCCATCGGCGTCGACCAGGGACAGCGGTTCGTGTTGGTCGTCAATGCCGAGAATGTCGTCGAGGTGCGTCCCGTCACGCTCGGCATGGAAGAAGAGCAGCTGCGAGTCGTCGAGTCCGGTGTCTCGGCGACTGACCGCGTGATTGTCGCCGGCATGCAAAACGTCCGGCCCGGTATCACGGTCCAGCCGCGAACAGCGAGCCAAGCGGAACCCAAAGCCGCCGAGAAAACACCGCCGGCCGAGCAATCACCGTCCGCCCCGGCTGCGACCCACGACAAGCCACCCACGAAAGGCGAGTAGTCCGTGTTGTGCGGTGATTGGCGTTGATGCGTTTCGCTTGCTGGAGTCTTGCCCGTGTTTGCTCGCTTCTTTGTCGATCGTCCCGTGTTCGCGACGGTGTTGTCGATCGTGATCGTGATCGTCGGCTTGGTGGCGATGACCGGTCTGCCGATGGCTCAGTATCCCGAGATTGCCCCGCCGACGATTTCGATCACAACGATCTATCCGGGCGCGAGTGCCGATATCGTTGCGAACACCGTCGCCGCGCCGATCGAGCAAGAGGTCAACGGCGTCGAGAACATGCTCTACATGCTCTCGAAATGCACCAACGACGGGATGATGACGCTCGATGTGACGTTCAAGCTCGGCACGAACATCGACATGGCTCAGGTGCTGACGCAGAACCGCGTGTCGGTCGCCACGGCCAAGCTGCCCGAGGAGGTGAAACGCCAGGGCGTGGTGGTCAAGAAGCGCTCGCCGAGCATTTTGCTCTGCGTCAATCTGATCTCGTCCGACCCGCGACTCGATCAGTTGTATCTCAGCAACTACGCCACGATTCAACTCAAGGACTCGCTCGCACGGGTGCCGGGAGTCGGCGACGTCAGCTTTCTCGGTAGTCGCGATTACAGCATGCGCGTCTGGCTCGATCCGTCTCGGCTCGCGGCACTGAACCTCAGTGCCGGCGACGTGATGCGGGCGCTGCGTGAGCAAAACGTGCAAGTTGCCGCGGGTCGGATTGGTCAACCGCCAGCCGCCGAGGGACAGGAATTGCAACTCACGATCAACTCGAAAGGCCGCCTGCTCGAGGCGCAAGAGTTTGAGCAGGTGATTGTCAAAACCGGCGAGCAGGGACAGGTCGTGCGTATTCGCGACATCGGCCGAACCGAGTTGGGTGCCAAAAGCTACGATGTCAGCAGCTATCTCGACGGTCAGCCGAGCGTCACGATGGCGATCTTTCAGCAACCGGGCTCGAACGCGCTGGCCACGGCCGAGGCGGTTCGCAAAGAAATGGCGCGGCTCAGCAAGAGCTTTGCCGATGGTGTCGACTACAAGATCGTCTACGACACGACGATCTTCATCGACGAGTCGGTCCACGAAGTCTACAAGACGCTGTTCGAGGCGTTTGTGCTGGTATTCATCGTGGTTCTGCTCTTCTTGCAAGACTGGCGGGCCGCGCTGTTGCCGATGATCGACGTGCCGGTGTCGCTCATCGGTACGCTCGCGGTTATGCACCTGCTCGGGTTCTCGCTCAACAATCTGTCATTGTTCGGTCTCGTACTCGCTATCGGCATCGTGGTCGACGATGCGATCGTGGTCGTCGAGAATATCGAGCGTTGGATTCACCAGGGCTATCCGCCACGTGAGGCGACGATCAAGGCGATGGACGAAGTCACGGGCCCCGTGATTGCCGTGACGCTCGTGCTGAGCAGTGTTTTCATTCCGGCCGCGTTCATCTCGGGAATCACGGGTCAGTTTTATCGCCAGTTCGCGTTGACCATTGCCGCCTCAACGATCATCTCGGCCATCAATGCTCTGACCATGGCACCCGCGCGGGCGGTGGGGATCTTCCAGCCGCCCAAGCCGGGCCATGAACACGACGCGCGTGAAGCATTGCCGCGCTGGGGCGTCGGAGCGTTGCTCGGAGGGGCGGGTTACTGGCTGATCGGCGGCTGGTTGCTGCGACGCTGGGGTGTCGATGTCCATGAGCCCAACGGCCTGTGGACTTCGTACGCAATCATGGCCCTGGTGATCATCGTCGCCGGTATCCCGGGCTGGTTCGCGAGTCCCTACGTCAATCGAGGGCTGGCCGTGTTCTTTGGCGGGTTCAACGCCGTGTTCGATCGCATCAGCACCGCTTACGGCACCGGCGTGCGGCAACTGTTGCGCGTGTCGCTCGTCATGCTGATCGTCTACGCCGGTCTGATGGCACTCGCGTTTCAAGGCTTCGCCACCGTGCCCGTGGGTTTTATTCCACCGCAAGACAAAGGTTATCTGGTCGTCAGCGTGCAGTTGCCCGACGGCGCGAGCCTCGAGCGAACCGAGGCCGTGATGCGTGAAGTCGATCGCCTCGTGAGCGAGACCCATGGCGTGGCCCATACGCTCTCGATTCCTGGCTACAACATCTTGAGCAGCGTCAATCTCTCGAGCGCCGGCGGTATGTTCGTGATTCTTGATGAGTTCGAGGAGCGGAAACACGATTCGCACTTGGGGGCCTTCGGGTTGATCGCGCAGTTGCAAGAGAAGCTGAGCCATGTGATTGAAGCGCGTGTGGCGGTGTTCGGCGCTCCGCCGGTCGAAGGTGTCGGCAACACCGGCGGTTTCAAGCTGTATGTGCAAGATCGTGCCGGCTCGGGTGCCGAGACATTGCAGGGGGCCACGTCGCGCTTGGTGACCGCCGCCAACTCGCAACCCGGTTTGCGCGGCGTGCTCTCGACGTTCCGCGCGAGTCAGCCGCAACTGTATGTCGAGATCGATCGGACCAAGGCCAAGTCGCTCGGCTTGCCCCTCTCGGATATCAACGAGACGCTGCAAACTTATCTCGGCTCGGCGTATGCGAATGACTTTACTCAGTTCGGACGCAACTGGCAGGTCAACGTGCAAGCCGACGCCGACTATCGCAGCCGCGTCACCGATATTGCCCGGCTCCAGGTGCGCACGCCGACTGGCAAGATGGTTCCGCTCGGCACGCTGGTGAAAGTCAACGAGATCACGGGCCCCTCGATCGTGAATCGCTACAACATGTACCCCGCGGCCGAGATGATGGGTGCGCCCGCGCCGGGCGTTAGCTCGGGCGATGCGGTGTCGATCGTCGAGCGGCTCGCAGCCGACGAGTTGCCGCGCGACATGAGTTTCGAGTGGACCGAGCTGACGTTGCAAGAGATTCTCGCCGGGAACACGGCCGTGTTTGTGTTCAGCCTGGGCACGCTGTTCGTCTTTATGGTGCTCGCGGCTCAGTACGAAAGTTGGGGCTTGCCGTTCTCGGTTATTCTGATCGTGCCAATGTGTCTGCTCGCGGCGATTGCTGGTGTGTGGGTTGCCAAGATGGACAACAACATCTTCACGCAGATCGGCTTGGTCGTGCTCATTGGCCTGGCGGCGAAGAACGCGATTCTGATCGTCGAGTTTGCCGAACAACAACGGGCCCAAGGGGCCAGCTATGTGCAAGCGATCGTCGATGCCTGCCGACTGCGTTTGCGGCCGATTATCATGACGTCGTTGGCGTTCATTCTTGGCGTGGTGCCGCTGCTCTTGGGTAAAGGAGCTGGTGCGGAAATGCGCTTCGCGCTCGGGTTGGCGGTGTTCAGCGGGATGCTCGGGGTCACGTTCTTTGGCTTGATTTTCACGCCCGTGTTCTATGATCTCATCTCGCGGTTCTCCGCCGGGAAGACGAAGCCCGTGCAAGGTAAGGCAAACGGCGACCAGCTCGCCGCAACGACGCCCCCCGCCGCGAAACCTTGACGAAGTGACACATGTCGAACGAAATGCAACCGACGTTGGTCTTCGAACCCGGCCAACCGACGCCTGTCGACGCTCACTCCGTCGCGGGCTCGGCACCTTGCGTCGGTTTTGTGGCGGGTAAGCGCGACGGGTTCTCGACCGAAACGGCGACGCTGTTGCGCTCGCGGCTCGTGGCGGCATTAAGCGTAATGATCGTCGTACTAACGTTGGCATTCGTCACCAGCGTGACCGTCGGGGCGACGACATTGTGGGGCTTGCGACTGGTCGTCATCGGACTCTTTGTGGGTGCTTTATGGCTGTTGCGGACACAGCGAATGTTCTCGTCCGGTCAGTTGCGCGTCTTTGAGTTGAGCGTGTTCGGCTTGGTACTCATCCAACTTTGCTTGGTGCAATGGGCGCGATTTGCGGGGGCAATCGCCGATCAAGACCCAGTCATGTTGACGGCTGTCCGATATCAATATCTCGGTGCGTGGTGCTTGGTGATTTTGATCTATGGCATCTTCGTGCCCAATTCGTGGCAGCGCGGGGCGATCGTGATGTTCGTGGCGGCCTGCACGCCCTATCTTCTGTTGTGGCTTCAGATGGCGGTCACGCCCGCGCTTCAGCCGTTGCTCGCGGCTGATCGGCTGGCCAGTCCGTTGCCGTTGCCCTTGGCCGCAGCGCTGGTGGGTACTTATGGCGCTCACATCATCCACTCGTCGCGTCGCAATGAATTTAAAGCCCGGCAGTTCGGCCAGTATCGGCTGCTCAATCAACTTGGCAGTGGCGGCATGGGCGTGGTCTACAAGGCCGAGCATCTGTTGCTCAAACGGGCCTGTGCCATCAAGTTGATCCGTTCCGAGTGCGAAGCCGATGCCCGCGCCGTGGAACGGTTCGAGCGCGAGGTGCGTGTGATGGCGCAACTCACGCATTGGAACACGGTCGAGATCTACGACTACGGTCGCACCGACGATGGCACGTTTTACTATGTCATGGAGTTGTTGCCCGGGTTGAGCCTGGACGAGATACTGCGTCAGCACGGGCCGCTCGAACCCGAACGGGTCGTGCATCTCTTGCAACAAGTCTGCGCGGCGCTTGACGAGGCCCATCGCATCGGTTTGATCCATCGCGATCTGAAACCCGCGAACATCTTCGCCTCGCAACGAGGTGGCATTTATGACGTGGCCAAGTTACTCGACTTTGGTCTGGTCAAGGAACAGCATCGCCCGACCGACGAGGCCAACGCGAGCGAGCGCGGCGGGATCAGCGGCACGCCGTCGTACATGGCCCCCGAGCAAGCCTTGAATAACGACCAAGTCGATCCGCGTGGCGATCTCTATTCGTTGGGGGCGGTTGCTTATCACTTGCTCACCGGCCAGCCCCCGTTTCTGCGCGACACGGTGCTCGCCACTCTGGCCGCTCATGCCCATGCCACGGTCGCCGCTCCCTCGCAGATCAACCCGCGGGTCGGACCCGACTTGGACCAAGTCATTCTCAAGTGTCTTGAGAAGCAGGCCGAGCGACGGTATCAAACCGCGGCGGAACTCGGCAGCGCGTTACGCCAGTGTTCTTGCTCGGCGTTATGGACCGACGACCGGGCCCAGCGTTGGTGGGAAGACCGCAGGGGCACGGCACCGCAACGCGAGACGGAAGCTCTCGCCGCGCGTTGACTCGCCGATCACGGGTCGATTAAGCTGTTATGCATCAGTCGACACTTATTATTTCGGCCCGGAAATGCCGATGGTACGAAAGTGCCGACTCCCGCCCGCCTGCTTCCCGCCCGAAATGAACCTTCCTCCGAATTGCTGGCGACGTTGTCATCAATCCTGGCGCAGATCGTTGCTCGGCTTGCTGATCGTGTTCGTCAGCAGCTTGGCTTGCGGCCGAGTTGATGCGGCCGATGGTTCTCCGCCGTTGCATCAACAGATCGATGCCCACCTGCGTCGAGCTTGGGAGCGACAGAAACTCACTCCCGCGGGGCTCAGCGACGATGCCGAGTTTCTGCGCCGTATCTATCTCGACCTGACGGGAATCATTCCCACGGCGGAACAGGCTCGTCGGTTTCTCGACGATACCACAGCGAACAAACGCGAGCGGTTGATCGACGAGTTGCTCGCGAGTCCTGATTATCCGCTGCACATGGCTCGGGTGTTCGACGGAATGCTGACCGAGCGACGCATCCCGACCATCACCTCGTACGATGTGCCGCAGGCGCAGTGGCGCGCGTACCTGGCCGAGTCGTTTGCCACGAACAAGCCCTGGGACACGCGCGTACAAGAGATCCTTTGCAGCGACGGCGTCGATGCCAAGGTCGGCAGCGCGGTGAAGTTTTATCTGGTGCGCGATGTGGCACCGCATTCGCTTACTCGCGATGTCGGCCGGCTGTTTCTGGGCGTGGATTTGCAATGTGCCCAATGTCATGACGACCCGCGGTTCGACGACTATCGCCAGGCCGACTACTTCGGCATCTATGCGTTCGTGCAGCGCATGAAGTTGCATCCGTTACAGCCGCGCGGCGCGACGATCGCCGAGACGGCCGATGGCAAGACGACTTTCACCTCGGTCTTCACCGCGAAGAGTGGCGAGACGAACCCGAAGTTGCCCGGCGGCGAGATGTTGGCCGACCCCGCGATTGAGAAGGGGAAAGAATATGTCGTCAAGCCGGGCAAAGAGCCGAGCATTCCGACGTACAGCCGACGCCTGAAATTGTCTGAGCGACTGCCGCGTCACGAGACGAAGGGCTTCGCACGCAACATCGCCAATCGCGTCTGGGCTCAGTTCTTTGGCCGTGGCATCGTGCATCCGCTCGATTTGCATCACGCCGCCAATCCGCCGTCCCATCCCGAGTTGCTCGAGCGACTCGAAGCGTGGATGGTGGCTCACAAGTACGACCTGCGCGAATACATCCGTGAGCTCGTGCTGAGCGAGGCCTATCAACGCTCCAGCGTCTTGCC
>JAEUIL010000283.1 GCA_016794255.1 Planctomycetaceae bacterium
GATCAACGACCTGCACGGTCGGCCGCAGTACTTGGTCGACGGCAACGTGGGACCGATCGCGGAGTTGATTTAGTAAGAAGAGTGGTTGGTGTTTGGTGGTTGGTGTTTAGTCTCCCATCAAATAGCGAAACCACGCCCGAATCCAAACACGAAACACTAAACACCAAACACTTCTCCCCGCCATGCTCATCATCCCCGGTGAACGCCATCGTCATTGCGACGGCATCTCGCGCCGCAATTTTCTCCGCATCGGCTCGTTGGCGATGGGTGGTTTGACGCTGCCTGACCTGTTGCGGGCCGAAGCCGCCTCGGGCATCAAGCAGTCGAACAAAAGCGTGATCATGATCTTCTTGTCCGGCGGACCGCCGCATCAAGACATGGTCGATCTCAAGCCCGACGCACCGGTCGAAGTGCGCGGCGAGTTCGAACCGATCAACACGAACGTCCCCGGCATTCAGATCGGCGATCAATTGCCGCTATTGGCCAAGATGACCGACAAGCTGGCGATCATTCGCTCGATCGTCGGCTCCGAGGGTCGTCACGCCGGTTTCCAATGCATGACCGGCCAGCGTTCGACGAATCAACCGCAAGGTGGTTGGCCGTCGCTCGGCTCGGCCGTCTCGAAGCTGCGCGGACCGACGACGCCGTCGATGCCGCCGTTTGTCAGTCTCGTGCCGCCGATGAAGGGCAAGGGTTGGTCCGATCCTGGCCAGCCGGGCTTCTTGGGCATCGGGCATCAGGCGTTTCGCCCGACCGGCGATTGCCAGGCCGACATGGTGCTCAACGACATCACGCCCGACCGACTGCACGATCGCCACACGCTGCTCACCTCGCTCGATCGCTTCCGCCGCGAGGCCGACGCTTCGGGCGCGATGGCCGGTCTCGATCGGTTCAACGAACAAGCGCTCGGCATTCTCACCTCGAGCAAGTTGGCCGAGGCGCTCGATCTGACCCGTGAGTCGCAGGCGGTTCGCGATCGTTACGGTTACGGCTCGCCCGAGCCGGCCGGCTATGGCGATGCAGGCCCATTGTTGAACACGTACTTCTTGTCGGCGCGGCGATTGATCGAAGCCGGCGCTCGCGTGGTTACGTTGGCCTACGGTCGTTGGGACTGGCACGGTCGTCCGCACGGCACGACGTTCGAGAACTCACGGCATCACATGCCGATGCTCGATCAAGGGTTGACCGCGTTGCTCGAAGACTTGCACCAACGCGGACTCGACAAAGACACGACCGTCATTGTCTGGGGCGAGTTCGGACGCACGCCGAAGATCAACGCCAACGTCGGCCGCGACCATTGGCCGAACGTGTCGTTCGCGATGTTCTCGGGGGGTGGTTTGCGAACCGGTCAAGTCATCGGCGCTACGGATCGTTTGGCCGGCGAGGCGGTCGATCGTCCGGTCACGTTCGGCGAAGTTTTCTCGACGCTCTACAACCGTCTCGGCATCGACACCAGCGCCATCACGCTCCGCGACCTCAACGGCCGCCCGCAGTATCTCGTGCCCGAGCGAGCCGAATCGATCCGCGAGTTGATTGGGTAAAATCTCCAACGCGATCGATGGCTTCGTAGATTCGGCGCGTTGATTTGCAGCGGGTCGAAATGAATCCGAACCAAGCTTGGGCGCTGCCCCCCACAGCCCGAAATCGCCATGCTTTCTCGCAACCCTATAGTTCCGCTAATCGTCGACCAGTTGCCAGACGTGGACCAAGCCGGCGATGTCGGCGGCGGCGACGCGACGTTCATCGGCTGATACGCTCAAGGCGGATAGCCAGTCTTTGAACTGACCACCACGGGGGGCGTTGAGCGCGAGCAACTCCTTGCCGTCGGCGACGGTGGTGACGCGCAAGGTCGTGTCGCGACCGACGCTGAGCAGATACCGGCCATCGCTCGTAAACCGCAGGTCGGTCACGCCGTATTGATGATTGCCCACGCTGCGCACGAGCTTGCCGCTCGTGGCATCGAGCAGGTGAATCGTCCCCTTGTCGGTCTCGCCACCTTGACCGGCCGCCAGCAACTTGCCGTCGGGAGAAACATCGACCGCGACCAAGCCGGCAGCGACAAACTTCCGCCACACCTGCGACGCCTCGTACGAAGCCGCTTGCGGATCGTACTTCGGAAACTGAGCTTTGAGCAGATCCAGCGTCACTTGAGCGTCGGTTACGTTCCACACGCGCAAGGCGGCTGCGGGCACGTCAAAGTCGTCGCGTTTGTAACGCACCTCAGAAACGAGCGCCGACTTGGCATCGGGCGTGAACGCCAGAGCAACAATCCAGTTCCAGGCGAGCCCCTGCCACTGCTGTTTCGCCGCGCGCGAGGCGACGTCCCAGACGATGACCTGCGCGCGATAATCGCCGCTCACGAGTTGCGAGCCGTCGCGACTCAAGGCGAGGGCCGAGACCCAATCGGCGTGCGACTTCAGCACGACGCAGTCGGTTTGCTGGGCTACGGTCACCCCCGGGGCCGAGTTGGCTTGCTTGTCGCCCTTCTTGGCCTTGCGCTCGCGCGATTCACGATCGAGCACGACCTCGGCAGTGCCGGCCGTGGCGGCGTTCAAATCCCACAGGCGAACGGTGTGGTCGAGACTGGCGGTGGCGATCGTGTGACCGCCGGGCAACGCCACAATGCGAGTGATGCCGTTCTCGTGTCCCACGAGTTGCCGCACCGGCGCGAGTGGCGGCGTCTCGTTCTTGCCCACTTCTGCGACCAGATCGCCGGGCAGATCCCAAACAAACAACTCTCCCTTCTCATTGCCGGCCACGAGTTGCTTGCCCGAGGGCAACAGCGCCACAGCCGTGGGCCAGGCCCCTTCGAACGGCAATTGCCAGTGCCCTGCCGGTTTTGCTTTTGACCAGTCGATCATGGGAATTCTCAAGCGTTGCGGACTCAAGACAGGCACGGCACTACGCCAACAAATCGGTCACCACTTTCGAGCCGAACGGCGCGAGCGGCACGGGTCGAACGCCAGCGAAATTTTCTTCGCGCGGATTGATCGACAGCGATTGGTAAATCGTGGCGAAGAAGTCTCCCTCGGAGACGGGCGAGTCTTTAACTTCGACACCATCCGCGTCACTCTCGCCATAGACCAAGCCACCCTTGATGCCGCAACCGGCGAGCGCCGTCGACCAGCAGCGAACATAGTGATCGCGACCGGCGCGGTTGTTGATCTTGGGCGTGCGACCGATTTCGCCGGTCCAGACGACCAGCGTATTGTCGAGCAGCCCGCGATCTTTCAGGTCGGTCAACAGACCGGCCCAGGCTTGCTCCATGGGCGGAACCAGGCCTTTGTGCCAACTGGCGTTGTCAGCGTGCGAGTCGTAGCTGCTTTGACCGACTTCGATAAACGCCACGCCCGACTCGACCAGCTTGCGGGCCAGCAGACAACGCCGTCCGAAACCGCTGTCGCCGTACAGTTCGCGATACTTGTCCCACTCGGCATCGAGCTTGAACTTTTGCTGCACCGATTGCAGTCGCCGGGCCGCCTCGTAAGCTTCGTGATGCATCCGGGCGAGTTGCGACGGGTTGTCTTGGGTATATTGCGACTCGACAAACGAACGCAGCTCGTGGCGGCGTGACTCGACTTCCTTGGCCAACGACGAATTCGTAAACGGCGGCAGATCGCCCTTGGAACCGATACCAAACGGCTGATAGCGCGGCCCCAGGAAACCCGCCCCCGCGTCGCCTTGCGACGAGACTTTGATGAAGTCGGGCAGATCTTTGCCGGGCCGACCTTGGTACTTGGCGACGATCGCGCCGACCTCGGGAAAGCGGACCGTCGCACTGGGACGATAGCCCGTGTGCATCAGGTAGATGCCGCCCGGATGGTCGACTTCGCTGGTGCGCATCGAACGGATCACGGCGATCTTGTCCATCTGCTGGGCCATGTGCGGCATCAGTTCGCACACCTGCGTGCCAGGCACGTTCGTGGCGATCGAACGAAACACACCGCCGGTGGGACGACCGACTTTCATGTCGAACGTCTCGAACTGACTAGCGCCGCCGTTCATCCAGAGCAAGATGCAGTGTTTCTTCTGTCGTTGCACTTCCTCGGCCCAACCGGGATTGCCAAACAACCCGCCCCAGTTCATGACCACGCCGCCGGCGCTCGTCGTCAAGCTCCCTTTGAGCAGAGCGCGGCGCGAAAGATGCTCGCTCGATCCGCAATGGGTTTTCATCGAAGTCTCCTACGATCACAACAAAGTTGGCAGGCGCGGCGTGCCGGGGCACCTGGGCCTGGGCGATAGTTAATGGTTGAACCGAAACTCGCTACAAGTCATCAAAACCCACATCGCCTCGGCCCAGCGTTCGTCGCTCTTGGCGCTGGCGACGCTCACGTACTCGCTCATCCGTTGCCGTTCGACATCGCGCGGCGGACGATGGAGCAGCGCGAGATACAGCCGTTCCACGCGGGCATCGATCGGCAAGCTCGTGTCGCTCACCGTGGCGAGCAAACTTCCCTTGGCAGTCGTCAACAAGTTTCGCAAGGGACCGTTGTTGAGATAGAGATGCTCTTGCAGTCCCCCTTGAAAATCGCCGGTGCCGCTGTTGGGTTGACCAAAGAAGCGCAGCATGTAACCGCTTTCGAGTGGTCGAAAGCGACCGGTCGCAACTCCCTTGGGCGGCGAGGTTGTCTCGACAGCCGCGTAGCCGGTCGTGATCCGCCAGGCTTCGACGAGCTCCTCGGCCGACAGTGGCCGCGTCCGGGCCGCGATGTATAGCTGCGGATTTTGCTCGCCGCTGCCGCCGATGCTCGAAAGCTGATACGTCTGGCTGTTCACGAGTTCGCGGATGTACCAACGCAGATCGAACCGGTGATCGCGCAGGGCTGTAGCCAAGGCCGCGAGCAGATCGGGATGGCTCGGCTGATTGGCGGGGCTCATGTTGTCGACCGGATGCACCAAGCCCCGGCCGAGGAACTGCGCCCAGACACGATTGGCGATCGCCCGGGCAAAGTAAGGGTTGTCTGGCTGCGTGATCCACGCGGCGAGTTGATCCTTGCGCGAAAACTTGGGGGGCGGTGGCGGCTTGTTCGCTTCGAACTTGACCTCTTTGAAATCTTTGGGCAGCGGGGGCTCGTCGAGCGCCGCACCGAGCAGGAACTTGGGTTTGAGTGGTTCCCCTTTCTTGCCGGGCGATTGATCTTTGGCCGGTCCGGTGAACAAGATGTCGCCGCTGTTCTTTTCGCCGATGGCGTACTTCGTCAGATTGTTGGCCTTGCCGACTGTCACGACTTCGAGGCGCGCCAAGAACGCCGCCATGCCAAAGAAGTCGGTCTGCTTCCACGTCTCATACGGATGATCGTGGCACCGCGCACATTGCAGCTGGACGCCCAAGAAGATCTGGCTAATCGCCTCGTTCACGTCTTCGGGCTGATTTCGATATTGCACATAGAACATCGGCGGCCCGTCGTCGAGCGTGTTCCCCTCGGCCCGCAAGATCGCCAAGGCCAGCGCGTCGTACGGCGTGTTCTTCGCAAATTGCTCGCGCAGCCAACGCTGAATACCCTCGCGCTTGTCGGTGTCGAAGCCCGGCGGGTTACGACCAAACAAGATCATGTCCCAGATGTCGGCTTGATGCTGCGCAAAGCGTGGATCATCGAGCAGCCGATCGATCAGGGTCGCGCGTTTGTCCGCGGTCGCGTCCGCCAAGAACGACACGGTTTCGTCGTAGGTCGGCACACTGCCGCACAGATCGAGATAAACCCGCCGCAAGAATTCGGCATCGGTCGCCGGTCGTGCGGGGGTCAACTTCTCTTTCTCCCACACGGCGCGCACTTGGTCATCGATCACCGCGCGCAACGGCTTGTCGTCGGCGCTAACCAGCGCCGAAGCCGCCAAGACCGCGAACCCAATCGCCATCGTATTCAACGACCATCTCATGCTTGGCTCTCCTCGGTTGCGAGGACTGCGGCGCTTGACCACAGTTGCACCGCTTCAAACCCGGCGGTTAGCAAACGATCGCCGGTTGCCCAGGCCAGGCGGTGAATGTGTCCTTTGAGTTTCACCTTCTGCACTGGCTTTTCCTTGCCGAGCTGCCAACTCAACAACACGCCGCCACTGTCGCCACCACCACCGGCCACGACGTGCTGTCCGTTGGCCGTGAACACGACATCGTTCAAAACGGCATTGTGCGAATCGCCGAGCAGGCTGCGTCGTTTGACGGCGCGCCAATCCCACAGCTCGACGCGAGCGGGGCCGACAAAACCGTCGACGTTCGTGATCTGACCGATGCCCGCCACGGCCAAAGTACTGCCGTCGGGCGAGAAGCGAACGCGACGAATGCCCCCCATCGAACGATCACGTTTCTCGGGATCAAATGTATAGAACTCGGCGCTCCGCCATTGAGCGACGAGGCTGCCGCGCTCTAAGTCCCAGACGCGCACCTCGCCCGCGCGATCAGCGCTGGCAGCGCAGCGTCCGTCGGGCGAAATCGCCACGCTGTACAACGTCGACACATACCCCTCGGGCGTTTCCGCGGCGTGACCGGCAAACGTCTGTTGCAGCGTGCCCGTCGCACGATCCCAACAGCGCACCAACATGTCGTTCCCCACGGATACGAGTCGCCGACCATCGCCGCTCAGCGCCAGATCACGCACCCAACCGTGATGGGCGCTTTCGACCGACATGAGCACTCGGCCCGTGGCGGGTTCATGCCAGGTGAGCGAACCATCGTAATGTCCGGTGATGACCACCGGCCCGTGTGGTTCGTCGTGCGCGAGCACCAAGCTCGACACATACGCGCCACGCCCGTGCCACGCCAACTCGCTGCGAACCGGCTCGTCGTTCAATCGCCAGCTGCGAACCGATCGCTCGCTGCCGCCAAAGTACGCAATGCCGCGCCGCACGTCGATCGCGAGCGCATAGAGCGTTCCCTGCTCAACGCAACTCGCGATCGGCTCGATGCTCGGAGACGGAGGATTGGCCATGACACCAGCGAACGATTAGGACGGTTTCAAAACATTCTTCACAGCTTGCGAGTACTCGGGCGCTAGCGGCACAGGCCGCAGACCGGCTTGATAATGCCGCTCGGGATCGATGCCGACCGCACGGAAG
>JAEUIL010000758.1 GCA_016794255.1 Planctomycetaceae bacterium
CGCGAGGATCGGGGATCGCCGCCAGCATCGCCAGCAGGCTTTCTCCAGCGCAGGCTTCCACAAAACACCTCCGTGCTCAGGAAAAAATCGAATCCGTTCCACTCCGTACGATCTCAACTCCTAACTGGTTCAACCTTTCGGAAAACTGATCGGCCGTGACTCAAAGTCCGATCGTTAATGAAGGTAATGCCTCAAGCCGTGATCCCCTTCGTCAACTCCATGAACGCGGTCTCGAGGTTCAACTCTTCCTCTTTGAACAGCGTCAAGCGACAACCGGCGTTCACGAGCACGGCGGGCAGATCGCTGTAGTCGGTCACGTCGGCTTTCAGCTTCGCGGTGATCACGTGCGCGTCGACCGAGACGGTCTCAACGCTCGCGTGTTGTTCGAGCAGCTTCGCCGCCTCGTCGGGCAAACTTTGCACGCCGATCTTCAAGATCGTTTGATGCCGCACGCGGCGCATCACCTCGGCCACGTCGGAATTCACCAGCAGCTTGCCCTTCTCGATAATCCCCACTTTGTTACAAATATCGGCCAGCTCGGGCAAAATGTGGCTGCTGATCATGATGGTTTTGCCCATCGAACGCAGCTCCTTGAGCAAGCCGCGGATCTCGATGCGCGCGCGGGGATCAAGGCCGCTGGCGGGCTCGTCGAGCAGCAGCACCTGCGGATCGTGCAACAATACCCTGGCCAAACCGAGCCGCTGCGTCATGCCGCGCGACAGGCTCGTCACGAGCTCATCGCGTTTGTAGCCGAGGTCGACCAACTCGAGCACTTGATCGCACACTTTGCGGCGTGCCGGGCCGGTGATGCGGTACGCAGCCGCGAAGAACTCGAGATACTCGATCACTTTCATGTCGTCGTACACGCCGAAGAAGTCGGGCATGTAGCCGATCGAGCGACGAATGTCCTTCGGGTTCTTGTAGATCGAATAGCCGCAGACATACGCCTCGCCCCAGGTCGGGTTGAGCAGCGTGGCAATGATGCGCATCGTGGTCGTCTTGCCGGCGCCGTTGGGGCCGATGAACCCGAACACGTCGCCGCGATCGAGCTTCAAATCGAGCTTCGTCAGTGCGTGAACCGTGCCGTAGACTTTGGTCAGATCCCGGGTCTCAATCACGTTTGGCTCCTGAAGTCGACGCACTGGCGCGCGTGCCGAGGTCAACCGGCACGACGATGCGATAGAAGGTCCAGCGTTGCGAGTCGGTCGCGTTGAGCGGTTGGCCGTCGCGTTGCAACTGGGCGGCTTGGTGGTCCCGCGGCGCCTCGCCCACGAGCACGGCGCGGCCTAGCCGCAGATGCGCGCTCAAATCGGTCCACGTCGCTTGACCGTGGTGCAATGTCGAATAAGCGGGACCACCGGCGGCTTGGTGGAACATCATCATCCGCACGACCGGCGGCACGCGCGGATCCTCGACGTCGAACGGTCGAGCCTGATTCACCACGCTGGAGAACTTATTGCTCTGAATCTGTTCGTATTTCTTCAGCAGCATTTCGAGGCCATCGCGCTGTTGGCCCGGCTTAATCTCGATGGTCGCGCCGGGCTCGATGCGATCAAGCTTGTACGCCCAGCGATCGTAGGCCAAGAAGCAATCGTCTAGTGCCACGCCAGCGACGTTCGTCACATTGCCGGCCAGCGACCCCTCGGCCGCGATGCGCAGACGACCGGCGTCGAGCTGATCGTGCTGCGATTGCCACGTGGCTTGGAACCCGCGACTGCTCCAGACATCGATCGGCACATCGTGAACTGCGTCAAGCTGTGGGGACGTGTCGTAACGTCGTTCGAGCAGATCGGCGCCTGCCGACGGCGTGTTCATGCCGCGCCACGCTTGCCCGGGCACGCCGAGCCACGAGAACGTGGTGCTGGGTGTGGTCGAGCCCGCGGCGATGCCTTGCGGCTGAAGCGAGAGCGTGTAGTCGTCCGTGTTCGGGCTGAACAGTTTGATCCAACTGCCGCCGCGCACGTGACCGCTGGCCGAGTCGACGTCGACGATGTCGACTTGGTTGAGCCGCAACTGCGAGCCCTTGAGCCACGTCGCTGCGAAATACGCGCCCAGACTGACGGTCACGACAATCGCGGGGAACGTGAGCCAGGTGAACTCCATACGTCGCAGCACATGTTTGACGAAGAAGAAGTCGCCGGGCCCGATGAGCACGACGTAACCGAGGATCAACACCGCGACGATCCAAAACGGCACGACACTCACGCCGGGAAACTCGTCGAGATTGGCGTTCAATTGACTGGTGAGATCACTGTAGCCGTACAGGTTGTTGCCCACCGCATCGGCGGATTGGGCCTCTTTGTCGGCGGGCTCGTGAAATAACTTTCGCACTAGGGCGGCGCGACCGGCCCAGGCGCTGAGCGGCCGGGTGTCGAGATCGCAAGCGACGAACGTGATGCGACCAAAGCCGCGCGGCGAACGGATCACGAGCGGCAATCCGTCGGCGCTGACTTCGATAATGCCCTCGACACGATCGAAGCGCGGCACGCGCAAGTCGACCGACTCGCCGCGACCGCTGGGGGCAATACGATGCGTGGTGCCGCTGTACTCTTCGAGCGCCGCGCCGCTGGCGAGCGTTTCGACATCGACGAGCTTGCCCGGTGCAAAGCGGGCGAACACACCCTGCGGCCCGAGCAGCTCTTGTGCCGCGGAGCCGACGCCCAGGATCAAGTGTCCCCCGGCGTGAATCCAGCTCTCGAGCGCGTCGAGCCGGGCCGTGTCACCCTGCAAAAGCTGAAACCGTTTCGCGTCGCTCGTGGTGATGGCGAGTGTGTCGACGCCATCGTAGGCGAGTGCGCTCGTGGGCAGTTCAGCGACACTGGCCAGCGACACGAGTTGATACGGCAAGGTCTCGTCCGCATTGGCAGGCAAGCCGATCGCGCCTCCTAGCATGAGATGCAGCCGGTGGCCATCGGCGAGTGAGAGCGAGTTGCCGCTCGGCATGCGATCGAGATCGGCCCGTTGGGGGATGACTTTTCGCGAATCGGCGAGCGCGATCTCGGCGGGGAAGCCGTCGATCAGACGCCCCAACCGCGCGAGCAGCACGGTCTTGGTCGGTTGATTCGGCGCGAATGACAACGGCCGTTCGGGCCGCGAGTGATAAAAGGTTTGCAGGTCGCTACCGTCGGGCAGCAGTACGGAGACTCGCCCCACGGCCGGCCGGGTGCCGCCGAGGATCGTCAGTTCGATCGGCACCCAATGTCCGACTTTGAAGTAACCGCCGAAGCCGATCCGCGCGTCGACGATCTCGGGCAACTTATCGGCAGCCGCGCAGAACGCCGGGCTCAAGCACGCACAGACCAACCAGCCAACGACGATGCCGAGCCCCAGACGCCTCACGGTTTGTCGCCTCCACCGCAGACGCAGACGAACTGCCGACAGCCGGGGCATCCTTCGCCATACTTGAGCCGCACCGCTTCGGTGAGATCAACCCCGACGACATTGGCCATCGTCGTGAGCCACGCAAGCACGTCGGCAAATTCGCCGAGCCGTTCTTCGTGCGTGCCGTGACGCAAGCAGCTGGCCAACTCGCCGACCTCTTCCATGAACCACATGAACGTGCCATCGACGCCCCGGGCTTGATCCTTGGCGAAGTACATGTCGCGGATCAGTCGTTGAAAACCGGCGATGGATTGGTGATCAGCGGGCATTGGGGGAGTGGTTAGTGTTTGGTGCTTAGTGCTTGGTGCTTCGGTAGGGCGGGTCTCGTGGCCCGTCCAGGATCTGTCCAAGGACATGGACGGGACTGGAGACCCGTCCTACGGAAGAACATGGTTCAGCGGGGCTGTTGCAGCCGGTGGCGGGTTACTTCGCTGGCGGCAACTTGTCGCGCAACTGCTTGGCCGCGGCGTGATCGGCGGAGAGTTCGAGACACTTCGCGACCGCCTCACGGGCTTTGTCCACCTTGTCAACGGCGACGTAAGCCTCGGCCAATTTGTACCATAGCTCGGCGTTCTTGCCATCGATGCGAACCAAAGTCTCATATTGAAACGCGACTTCGGCGGGCAACTTGAGCCCCGCGGCGGCGTCGGCCAGCATCTGGTGCGCGGCGGCGTCGAGCACGTCGGCCCAAATGGCCTCGGTGGCCCAACGCCGGGCTTCCTGCCACGCCTCACGTTTCAGCGCCAGTTGCGCGAGCTTTTTCCGCAGCACGAGATCGTCCGGATCGGCGACCGCGAGACGTTCGAGAACCGGCGCGAGCTTGGCGTCTTGTTTGCTCAACAGATAGACTCGGGCGAGTGCCTTGGGCCATTCGATGCTCTGCGGCTGCTGTTTCGCCATCAGGTCGTAAAGCTCGGCCGCCTTGTCGTACTCCTCGGCCTCGACGTGCTGGGCGGCGAGCGCTCGCACGACACGCGGGTCAGGTCGATCACGATCGAGCGCCTCGGCCAACAACTTCGCCGCGGCCTCGTCGTCGCCGATTACCTGCCGCACTTTGGCCAGCACGTAACTCGCCACGGGATGCTTGGCCTGCTTGGCGATCGCGCGATCGGCCAGCTTGCGGGCTTGGGCGTAGTCTTCCTTGGCCAATCGCAGCACCGCGGCCTCGGCGAGCAAGTCGGCATTGTCCGGATCGGCGGCGAGTTGTTTGAGGGTTTCGACCGGGTCGCGCTCGGCGCTCGGCGAACTGCCACCGAGCTTGGCGACGAGTTGCTTGACGTGCTCGGTGTACCCGGCCTCGAACTTTTATTGCTCGACAGCAAATGACCGTTTGATCGCCTGGCGGGTGCTCAGGTGATCGGAATAGGCGGCGAGCATTCGCGCGGTGGCGTCTGGGCCGTAGGTGGCTCGCATGTACTGAGCGTAGAGCTGCGCCTGACAATAGGCCATCTGCCAATCCTCGCCCGACTTCGGTCGCACGAACCCGAGATTGATCGTGTCGAGGTTGAACGTTTCTCCTTTCGGAACGCGTCTGGCCAGCATCGCGTCCCACGTCGGCGGACGCACTCCACCCTCGCTTTCGACAGCCAGCGCCTCGGTATACCAGTGCGGGATGCAGAAGTCGGTCTGCTGCAAATTCAGCACGTGGACAAACTCGTGCTTGAGCACTCGCGCCCAATTGTATTTCTGCGGCATGTCGTTGGGCGAGGCGAGAGCGACCATCTTGCCGGCACATGCCCCGACGGTGCCAATCGACGGCAGACCCACCATTCGCGCCGAGAACCAACCATGGCCGCGCGTGTTCTTGGCCCGATTGAAAACCTCGAACAGCGACTTGCCCTCGGGCTTGTATTGCAGTTGCTGGCACAAGTCGGGATAGACGTGCTCTTCGAGATACCGCGCGGCATAGCGCACCAGAATCTCATCGGCGATGCGATCGAATTTCAACACAAAGTGCTCGGTCTCGATCACCGCATAATTCTCGAGCACCTCGAGTACTTTGAGCGTGTTGCTCACGCGGACGTTGAACGGATCGCGCTCGAATGACTGGTCGAGCCAGCGTTTCGCCTCGACCTCTTCGCCCAGCCGCATGTACGTCATCCCCAGCACGCCATAACCCAGCGGCGAACGTGGCAGGCGTTCGACGCCCGCGCGGTAGTAACGAGCCGCGAGCGGATAGCGACGGGCGAGATCGAACGTGGCGCCGAGCGCGAAATAGAACTCGCCGCAGTGCGGGTTGCGCGTCGCGGCTTCGTGCAAGAGTTTGGTAAATCGTGTGTCGGTGCCAGCCGCGGGCCCCGTCGACGGCAGCGCATCGAGAATGGCGTACACACCAACGAGGCGTCCCAAGAGTGGTTCCGATTGCGGATTGAGCGGCCGCGCGGCTTCGAGCGTCTCGCGGGCTTCGTCGAACGACAGGTTCGCGATGTGTACGTCGGCCAGCGCAAGTTTGCCGTCGAGCAATTGCGGATTGATCTCGAGTGCTCGTTCGGCGGCCCGTAGAGCGTCGTCCAGGTCGTAGCGTTGTAGCGCGAGCTGGGCGACCGCCGCGTACACCTCGGCTGCGTTGGGATTCAATTTCAACGCCGCTTGGTACTCCCGCCGCGCCTCGGGCTCGTTGTACTTCTCAGCATAGAGCCGGCCCGCCTCGTAGTGGGCAGGCCAATAATGCGGCGATTGCTGGAGCGCGTCGGGATACAGATCGTTGACCAGAAACGTGAACTGGTCGCTCAACTTATTCCACCGGGCGAATTGAGCCGCGGCGAGACCGACCAGCCGCAAGTCGTCGGGCTCGGTCACGTCATGATCGTTGTAGTATTCGACAAAGCTGTTGTAAGCCTTGTCGGCCTCGTCGAGTTTGCCGGTGAGCCGGAGCCGCTCGGCGTGCAGCCACCGCGCGAGCAAGTCGTCGGGCTTGGTTTTCAGGATCGCTGCGATGAGCCGGTCGCACTCGTCATATTGGCCCGATTCGAACGCGAGCTGGGCGAGCAGACCCGCGAGAGCCGGGTTGTCGGGCTGCTGTTTCTGCGCGGCGGCGAGGGTCTCACGGGCGTCGGCGGTTTGCCCCCGGCTGACCTGGCAGCGAGCGACGCCGAGCGCGGCCTCAACGGCGTGGTCTGGCTTTAAGGTTTCGTAAGCTTCTTGAGCTTCGGCGTACTTGCCCCCAAGCCAGAGTTGCCGAGCGGCGGTGAGCGCGTCGTCGGCCAAGGCCTGATTCGCACCCCACAAATGAGTTGTCCCCCAAAGTGCCACCACGACAACGCAGAGCAGGCGAGACAACAGCTGCGGCATGACGAGATTCGCCGAGTCACGAGGAATGCGAAAGTTCCGGTTCGACCGGAAGTATTGTATCGCCGCGGAAGCCGAGGGTGAACCGCGGCGCACAGCGAGCTTGAGCTGGTTACGAAAATGGTTCGATTTCTGTTGCGTTGCTGCAAATGTGCCGATACTATCGAATGTAGGCTAGTCGACAGGGGCCCTGTACGACGCCATTCTCATCATGCCCACTGCTTTCTTCGGGCTATTTCTGCGCGTTTCGGTCAGCCGTACTCGACTGCGCATTCCCGGTGATACCGCGAATCCGTCACGGGCGTCCGTGGCTTTCGTGACGGTCCCACCGCAGGCGCGTCGCGGGATGGCGAGTCCGATCGGGCTGGATGAGAGCGCGAGTGATGGGAGGCGTTGATTGTTAAGAAATTGTTTCCGACGGCGTGCGCTGGCTAGTCGCATGTGCTCGGACGGTCGATGGGGACTGAACGCATGCGAGCATCCCCGATCGAGCGCTGACGGAATTCTGAAAAAAGCGTGGAACGTTTGACGGTAGATTGATAAACTTCGGTATGGCTAGTCCGCAGGGGTGCTGACGAGCTCTTGTCTCTGGGAGAAACCAATGATTTGTCGGAATCGTAAAGCATTTACGCTGGTTGAGCTGCTGGTGGTGATTGCCATCATCGGCATGTTAATGGGATTGGTGTTGCCTGCGGTGAACTCGGCGCGTGAAAAAGCGCGTGGCGGTGTTTGCTTGAGCAACATGCGTCAGTTCGGTTTGGCGTTGCAGAATTATGAGTCGCGGAGCACCGGTTCCGCGTATCCGGGCTATCGAAACTACATGCGGGTGAAGAGCGGGCAAGGTTTTACAGCACCGTCTATTGAATGTCCGTATCCTCAGCAGATGCGTGGCACTCCGGTCGGCGTCTCGTGGTTTGTGGAGTTGTTTCCCTACCTAGATAACCAGCGTTTGTATGACGCTTGGCGGGAAAGTGGTGACACTGCGGGAGGCGGTGGTGGTGGAGCAGGAGGCGGTGGTGGAAACGCGGGTGGGAATCAGAACGCTCAGTATCTTTTCCCATTTATTGAGTTGGGTGTTTGTCCGAGCGATCCCCCATCGAATACAGATCGCGCACCCCTGAGTTTTGCAGTAAACTGCGGTATGATGGATGTCAAAGACAAGCCAGGTAAACGCGATGTGCAGGCCAATGGCGTGTTTCATGACCATTATTTCGATAACACTCAACGTCAGGGAGCTACTGGTCCCATTGTAAAAGTAAGCAGCGCGTACATTGATCGTCGTGGCGATGGGCTGCAGCATACCCTCATGTTGGCAGAAAACGTAGACGCAGGTTCGTACTTGGATACGAGCGAAGGCTTTTTAGGCATAACTTGGGCCAAGCCCACTGATACTGTCCAGCGAATTCAAGGTACCGCTCCGTCCGTCGCGCCGCCAAATTTGGTTCGTCGCATCAACGAAGAGCGTGGGAAAATTTATAGCCCCATCGAAGATCCAGCCTCCACGGGTGGATCTAGCGGAGGCTCGTCTAGCGGCGGTACGTCAGGCTCCGGCGGATCAACTGCTAGCCAGCAGGCCGGCGGTGGTGCAGGGGGGGGCGCAGGTGGAACTTTTGAAGACTCGATTTATTCAACCCTTACCGAGTGGCGGAGTGACAACGCCTATTATTACGCCCGGCCATCAGCGAATCATCCCAATGGCGTGAATGTTATTTTCTGCGACGGGCATGGATTGTTTCTGAGCGATCGGATTGATTATTACGTGTACATCATGCTAATGACTCCCAATCATGCTCAAGCGGTCGATGTGAGAACGGACGCCACGAAGCCTATTAATGCCCCTGGCTTTGGAGGTAGCACCGATTTCCCTCCGCCGCCGTTCGACGAAGCTTGGGTCAAGCTCTAGTCATTCGTGGCGTAAGCCCGAAGTTCTGGTCAGTATCAAACGCCTCTCGATCGGTTTGCCGGTCGAGAGGCGTTGTTTTTTATCAGGTCAAACTGCTGGATCATCCGTTGCGGGGCGTGCCGCGACTATGCCGGTTGAATCGCCCCGACCGGCTCGATCTGCCGCAACTGCTTGGTCTCTAGCACGCGGTAGACATCCGGCAGATCGAAGTGCCGCAGCACATCGGGCAACAGCGCCGACAACGGCCATTGGTATTGTTCGCTGGTTGCGACCGTCTCGTAAGAGCTCAGCGCCTGTTTGAGCGTGACCTGTTTCACCTGCGGCGACAACACACCCGCCAGCGCCGCGGGTATCGCTCCCCAGCCGCGTCCCACGAGATGCACCGCGTCATAGCCATACGACGCGAGCCAATCGAGCACGCAGAGCACGTCATGCGTTTTCTGGCCGAGCAAAGGCCGATCGAGCATGATCGCGTGAGCCGAATAGAAATAGTCGCTGCCGTATGGGTTCAAGAACTGACCCAAGCCGCAGGTGTCGGGCCGCGAGTCGCCGATGCCACGCGGATCGCACGTGAACAACGGCGTCTGCGGCTCGGCTGCGAGCAACTCGCGGATCAACGGCTCGGTGCGGAGTTCGGCATCGGACGAATGATGCGCCACGTATAGGGTCGCCCGACCCGCGCCCCGCGGCGGACGCGCGTAGTGCGCCACCTCGCTGAGCCGCGTCACAATGGCCGACACGCCCGGCTCGGTGTCGATCACATAATTGGTCCCGAACGGCAACGGATAACCACGCTTGCTGACCGCTCGCAAGATCCGGTAGTCCGGCACGCCCTTACGCTCGGGCAATCGCAGGACCTTGGTCACCGCGGCGCGGAGCGACTCGGCGTTGTGTTGCGGACGCTGTTTGGCCTGCTCGATGGCAGCCGTC
>JAEUIL010000778.1 GCA_016794255.1 Planctomycetaceae bacterium
TATGGCGCGAAGAGCGTGACGATGACGGTTGAGCCGGGCAAGCCGTATCACTTTCGGCTCTTGAGCGACGGGCTCTTGGGCTATGCGTGGCCCAAGGCGGTGCGGGCCGGCGAGACGAGCGAGTTTCGCGTGCATTCGGTCGAAGCGTATCGGCTCGAACTCTGGCACTACGGCTGGACCAAGACGCTCGTGAAAACGCTCGGCTGGTTCGACGAGCACGGCCCGCGCGCGACGATGCAAATCACGCCCGACGGCGACTACACCCGCACCGGCGTCGAATGGAACAAGGTCGGCTACAACAACATTCCCGTCCACCGGCAGAACGCCGAGGCGCCGACCAAGAGCGGCTTGTATTACTTTCACGCCTCGACCCGCTCGGGTCGCAAATTCGCGTTTCCCTGGATTGTCGCCCCGGCTGCGCCGACCTGCCCAATCGCCGTGTTGGCGTGCGACATCAACTGGAATTGCTACAACAGCTTCGGAGGACGCAGCAACTACATCCACTGTGCCGAGTTCCCGCCGACTCCCACGGTCAACTCGCGCCAAGATCTAAATCGCTACACCGACGCCGATCATGTGTTCTACGATCAGCACGATTACGCCCCGCTGTCGTTCGATCGGCCCGAGCCGTTTAACGACATCGATCTCGCCGAGCAGATCACCGATCCGATCGAAGGACGCCAGGCGTGTCACCTTGCACCGGCCGAGTGGCGATTCTTGGGCTGGATGGAACGCGAACAGATAGCGTTCGATCTGTATGCCGAGACGCAACTGCATCACGGGTCGCTACGGCTCGACGACTATCGCGTGCTCATCATCACGACGCATCCCGAGTACTGGTCGCGCTCGATGTACGACGCGGTCAAGCAGTGGGTGTTCGAGCGTGGCGGGCGGCTCATTTATCTCGGCGGCAACGGGCTCAACTGCGAGGTCGAGTTCAACACGCCGACCTCGATCATTGTCCGCAACGGCGACAAACGTCACCAACGGGCCAAAAACCTCGAAAGCCGCATGCACGACTCGTATGAGAGCGAAGCGAATTTGCTGGGCGTGGTGTACGACGATCGCGGGGCGATGACCGGTGCGCCGTATCAGGTGATCGACGCCGATCACTGGGTCTTCGCCGGCACGGGCCTCGCCGCGGGCGACCTGTTCGGGACGCGCGGTTTGCACATGCGTTGTCCCGGCGGCGCGAGTGGTCACGAAACCGACAAACGGACGCCGCACTCGCCGCCGCAGGCCCATGTTGTCGCCCGGGGCCTGAACCGCGATAACGGCGGGGCCGAGATGATCTACTTCGACACCGACAGCGGCGGAGCGGTGTTCAGCGCCGGCTCGATCAGCTATCCCGCGTCACTACCGGTCGACGAGCCGACCTCGCGCATCACACGGAACGTGATCGAACGTATGCTGCGGAAGTAGTCGCAGCGATCCAGGCTCAGGTCTGCCGCGTGAAACGCCTTCGTCTCGCTCAACTCCAATAGGCGAACAGTCGATCGAGCACCTCGCGTCGCAACCGGAGATCATTGCGCGTGCTGCGATCGGTATCGTCGGCGTCGTCGCAATCGTCGCTACCTTGTTGACTGCCGGGGATAAACCAGATCGTCTCGCCGTTCGCACCACGATGACCCAGCGGCGTCAAGCGTCGTGTGCCGAGGGTGAGTTCGCCCGTCATGAGCTGATGGGGCACGTCGCTCGAATCGAGATCGTCGAGCCCGAGCACGTGACCGAACTCGTGCATCATGACCGTGAGCAGATCGTATTTACCCGCCGCCTCGCCGTCGTCGGCTTGTCGCTCAAAGCGACCGACGCGCTCGTCAAACTCGCGATCGCTTCGCGGCGTCGAATCGACAAACCAACCGATACCGGCCGCGTCGTCGTCGAGTGTAATCGACTGACCGTCGGTCGTGCCAAGGCTGGCCGATGCGTCGAGATCCTCGATCGTGACGGGCGTGTTTCTTAGCAAGGCGATTTGCGACGGCGAAGCGCCGGCGTTCTGCCACCGGGCAATCGCTTCCGCAACGATCGGCCGCAAGTCCTGGTTCGTGATCACGGGCACGACAGCGTCGAAATTCGTGACTGTCGCCAGTTCAGCGGCGGTGACATTCACGGTCTTCGTCGCGGGGTCGCTCCAAAGGTGACCGTTCGTGGCGGCGGTAACATCGCGAACTGAGAACGAAATCGTGCGCGGGCCGACCGCCGCGGAACTCAACGTGACGAATTTGATCGCTCGCAAGGCGGTTTGGTAGTTCGCAATCGACGTGAAGCCGGTCAGGGTGAGCACGCCGGTTGTCGAATTGAACGAACTCGGAATGCCGCCCGCACCGTTGTAACTGAGACGATCGATGCCGGGGACAAAGCCGCTGGTGATGGCGATCGTTGCCGATTGGAACTGCACGCCACCTGGATCGGAGACCGTGAGGCCGGCATCAACGACCGCACCGGCCAAGTTGCCGCGCACGTAGGCCGTCGTTCCAGAAGTGGTCGTGACCTTCGGCTTGCCGTTGACGGCGATCACGTTCAGCGTCGTTACCCGCTCGGAACTGTCGAACGTGCCGTCGTTGGCCACGACCTTGATAAACCGTGATTGAATCGTCGGCAGATCGGCCGTGTTATCGTAAGTGACCGTGCGCAGGACCTGCTCATACTGCGCGACCGTTCCCAAGCCGGTGAGCGTGAGCACGGCATTGAGGCCATTCATCGCATACGAACTCGTGATCGGCGTGCCGGTCGTGTTCGCGGCGAGGACTTCCTGCAGACCGTCGGATGGCGTGACCAGCGTGACCGTCAGCGACGATAGATAGACGTTGCTCGTGTCGATGAGCGTGGCGTCGGCTGCGGCGATTTTGACCGGCCCGTTGTACGTGAGATAATCGGAGGCGTAACCAAAGTTCACGCTGGCCGAACCGTCGAGATCGACCACCGGCGGCGAGGGGACAATCGCGTAGTTCACCGTCGCCTCAGCCACGTTGCTCAAGTCCTCGCCGTCGTCGAGCACGAACTGAATCACGCGGTCGGGCGACATCGTCGGGTTGAACGACAGGTTTGTATAGGTCGTCGTGCGAATCACCTGTTGGTACTCGGCCGGAGTTGCCAAGCCGGTCAGCGTGAGCACGCCGGTCGCGCTGTTGAAGCTCGCCGCGAGTGACGTTCCCGCGGTATTGACCGCCAGCACTTCGCTCGCGCCGTCGAGTCGGTTCGTGATCGTGATCGTGCCCGAGAGAATGTCGGTGTCGGGATCGACGACGGTCGTAGTCGCGGCGTTCACGACCGACACCGTGCCGCCGATCAGCGTCATCACCGCGGGATACGACGTCCCCGGCACGCCCGCGCCGTTGAGGTCGATGGCGGGCGGGATATTCGGCGGTGAAATGATATTGAAGCTAACGGTACCCACCGCGGTCAACGGATCGGCGACGCCGGCGGTCGTGCCGTTGTCGGTGATCGTGTATTGGAATCCGCCCGGCGCTTCGAGCCCGGCGGTCGGCGTGAAGACGATATCCGAGCCGACAATGGCCGCGGTGCCGCCGCTGACGTTGCTAATGCTGACGAGCGACAGCGTTTGGCTCGCTTCATTGGCCGGGCCCGGCGAGTCATTGCCCAACAACGAGTTGATCGGAATCGAGACCGGGCCCGTGTTGATCACATCGGCCAAGGTGTCGTTGCTTGCCGTCGGCGCGTCGTTCACTTCCGTGATTGCGAAACTGACCGAGCCGGTAGCCGACTGCGGATCGGGGTTGCCGGCGGTCGTGCCGTTGTCTTGCACGGTGTAAACGAATGACGCGGGGCCGTTGTAGTTGGCCGCGGGGGTAAAGATTACGTCGGTGCCCACGATCGCGACTGTGCCACCCACAGTGGAACCGACGCTCGTGATCGTCATGCTTTGACCGGCTTCGCTGATCGGCCCCGCAACATCGTTGGCAAGCAGACTCGCAAACGAGATCGTGCGCGCGGCCGAGTCTTCGGCGATGGAAGCGAGCGAGTCGTTACCCGTGATCGGCGGACTGTTGACCTCGGCAATCAGAAAGCTGACCGTCGCTGTAGCGGACTGGGGATCGGCGACGCCGTTGGTCGTGCCGTTGTCTTGCACGGTGTAAA
>JAEUIL010000293.1 GCA_016794255.1 Planctomycetaceae bacterium
AACCATCATGAATCCCGACGAACCGAAAGACCTGTCCGACGAAGCGTTTGCCGCCAGCATGAGCGACCTGCCGGATCTCAACGCCCCGGCCGAAACCGCTCCGCCAACGGATCCGGTGCAACAGTTGAAGAACGAAGTGGCCGAGATGCGCGATCGGGCGTTGCGTGCCCAGGCCGAGCTCGACAACGTGCGGAAGCGGCTGTATCGCGAGATGGACGAAGAACGCCGCTACGCCAATCTGCCGCTGCTCGGCGATCTGCTGCCGGTCATCGACAACATCGGTCGAGCGATCGAAGCGGCCCAGAAAGCGACCGAGGCGTCGGCGATTGTCGAAGGCTTCAAGCTCGTGCAGTCGCAGTTCGAGTCGGTGCTCGGCAAGCACCACTGCAAGAAGATTCCGGCCTTGAACGAGCCGTTCGACCCGCATCGTCACATGGCGATCATGCAGCAACCAAGCGGCGAGGTGCCGCCGAACACGGTCGTGCTCGTGGCCCAAGAGGGCTATCAGGTTCACGAGCGCGTGCTGCGGCCGGCTCAGGTGATTGTGGCGAAGGCGGTGGAGTGAAGAAGAAAGAGTGAGTAAGTGAGTAGGTGAGTAAGTAGTTTACGACCATTCGACATTTAACCTTCGACATTCGTCATTTCCTCCCATGCCTACCTACGACTACGTTTGCGACGCGTGCAATCACACGTTCGAGCAGTTCCAGGGGATCAACGAAGAGCACCTGACGAAGTGCCCCAAGTGCAAGAAGAAAAAGCTGCGCCGGTTGATCGGCGCGGGGGCCGCGATCATGTTCAAGGGGAGCGGTTTCTACATCACCGACTACCGCAGCGACTCGTACAAGCAGAAGGCCGCGGCCGACAAGCCGAGCGAGTCGAAGTCCGAGAGCAAATCGGAAGCCAAGAGTGAGCCGAAGAAGGAAAGCAAGAGCAAGGGCGACAAGTAGCGAGACGAGCGACCGTGCGTTGTCCGATTTGCAGTACTCAATTTGAACCCCAGCCGGGAAGCAAGACGCTGCCGTTCTGCTCGGCCCGGTGTCAGCAAATCGATCTCGGCCGCTGGCTCGGCGAGGCCTATAGCTTGCCCGTGGATGTCGACGACGACGACGAGGAACTCGATCCTCGCAGCGATGATCCGGTAGAGAACAATTGACCGGCATTTCTCCCGCCCTTGGGCGATCACAAGGGCCAAACAGCGCTTCCCATTTGCCGAATCGCGTTTCCCCCGCGGCTGACTTCTCACCCGGCAGCCCCTTGACCACCGCGGACGGCATCGCGAAACTAGCCAAGGCTCTGCGGACCTCCCAGTCTTCGCAATAGGAAATGATCGCCAGGATGGTCGATTTTGCGGTTGATCGTTTTCTCTCGCCATATCGGGCACTCAGGCGGCCGATGCGACCTATGTTTGCATGTCTGTTACGGGGACATTTTCTGCGCGGCCAGCGATGTTCGCCGCAGGAAACAACCCGTCGTGAGGGTCGGCGCCCCGCGACCATCGACACCACCCCTACGAACTGACTCGCTCGCGATTCATTGACCTTCGGCCATGCCCGTTCAACATCCGTCACTGCAGTTCACGCATCCGCTCCCCTACGGCGCCGTCTTGCACGACGAGGGGGTGCAGTTCGTCGTGTTTAGTCGTTCTGCAACGGCTATGCGGGTCCTGCTCTACGACAGCGTGACCGATCGCGATCCGACGTCGGTCGTGCATTTCAACCCCGAGCTCGACCGCTGGGGCGATCTGTGGAGCGTGTTTGTCCCGGGCTTGAAGGTTGGGCAACTGTATCACTTCCAGGCCGACGGACCTTTCGAGCCGCATCTTGGCCAGCGGTTCGATGGCCGTGCACGGCTCGTCGATCCCTACGCCCGGGCGCTCACCGGCGACTTCATGCCCGCTCCGGACGGCATCATCCGGCCGCCGAAGTGTGTCGTAATTGATGACACGTTCGATTGGCAAGGCGATCGCCACATCCGCCGCAATCTGTCCGAAAGCGTGATCTACGAGATGCACGTCAAGGGCTTCACGGCCTCAGCCGCCGATTGCAAGAAGCCCGGGACGTATCTCGGCGTGATCGAAAAGATTCCGTATCTGCAATCGCTCGGCGTCACGGCGGTCGAGTTGATGCCAGTCCACGAGTTTCCGCTCAACGGCTGGTACGGTCAGACCGAGAATCGCCGCAACTACTGGGGTTACGATTCGCTCGCGTTCTTCTCGCCACACCGAGGTTACGCGTGGAGTCCCGAGCCTGGCGCGCAGGTGCGTGAATTCAAGGAAATGGTTCGCGCGCTGCACAACGCTGGTATCGAAGTCATTCTCGACGTCGTGTTTAACCACACGTGCGAAGGGAACGAGCACGGTCCGACGCTGAGTTTCAAGGGACTCGAGAATCGCGTCTACTACATGCTTGCTGGTGGCGGCGCTCACTACAAGAACTACACCGGTTGCGGAAACACGGTCAACGGCAACCATCCGATCGTCCGCGAGATGATCTTCCATTGCTTGCGGCACTGGGTGCTCAACTACCATGTCGACGGTTTCCGGTTCGACTTGGCGAGCATTCTCAGCCGTGATCGCAACGGTGATTTGGTCCCGAATCCGCCGCTGGTCGAGTTGATCGCTGAAGATCCGCTGCTGGCCGACACGAAGGTGATTGCCGAAGCTTGGGACGCGGCCGGCGCTTATCAAGTCGGTTGGTTTGCCAATCAACGCTGGGCCGAGTGGAACGGCCGATATCGTGACGACGCGCGTCGTTTTTGGCGCGGCGATCATCACACGCTCGGTGCCATTGCCACGCGGATGGCCGGTTCGAGCGACCTGTATCAAACCAGCGGTCGGCGTCCGTATCACAGTATTAACTTCATCACCTCGCACGACGGCTACACGCTCAACGACCTCGTCAGCTACGAGCAAAAGCACAACGAGGCCAACGGCGAAGGGAATCGCGACGGCGACAATAACAACTACGCCTGCAACTACGGCGTCGAGGGGCCTACGCGTAAGGCGCGGATCAACGAACTGCGCGAGCGGCAGTTGCGCAACATGCTGGCCACGTTGTTGCTCAGCCAGGGCGTGCCGATGTTGCTGATGGGCGACGAGTGCCGCCGCACGCAAAAGGGTAACAACAACGCCTATTGCCAGGACAACTCGATCTCGTGGTTCGACTGGAACCTGCCGGATAAGCATCCCGAGCTGTTCCGCTTCACGCAGGCGCTCATCGAGTTCCGCAAAACCCAACCCACGGTGCGCCACGCTAGCTTTTTGAGCGGCGAATCGCGGGTGCCGGGTGCGCTGCCGGACGTGAGTTGGTACAATGTCGACGGTTGCC
>JAEUIL010000787.1 GCA_016794255.1 Planctomycetaceae bacterium
CAACTCGAACCAGCACCAGCGGTACAGCCGTAGCAATGCTGCCCGACGACGATAGGCCGATTTGCCAATTGGTCAGGGTTCAGGTTATGCACGGTTTGCGGTAAGTCGTGATCCAGGCCCAAACCGAGCATTTGGTTAAAATCGCAATCGTAAAGACGGCCGTCCCATCCAACCGACAGTGTCGTACGGCACATAAGGCCGTTGACCGTCGCCGGATTGAAAGCTCCGATGAGCAGTTGCATGTACTCCTCGAATCGGCCGCTACGACCCAATTCGTCGAGAAATCGGCTGATGGGCATGTTGGTCAACGTGTAAAGTCGATTGAAACGCACGCCGTAGCGCTTGAACAACTCGTTGCGATAGGTCGATTCGAGTTTCTCAACCGCGGGAGGCAAGCTCGGGCCGATGGGATTGAACATCAAGTCCAGCACTAAGCCGCTGCGCGGTTCGCCGTAGCCCAGGGCGTTCAGACGTTGCAAGGCTTTGATGGAGCGATCGAAGACACCGCGACCGCGTTGGGTGTCCGTGTTCTCCGCCAAGTAGCACGGCAGGGACGCGACGATCTCGACGCCGTGTCCCGCGAGAAACTCGGGCAAATCGTCGAACCCCGCCGCGACCAGAATGGTCAAGTTGCTGCGGTCGATGACACGTCTGCCGAGACGACGGGCTTCGCTCACCAGCCGCCGAAACTGAGGGTTCATCTCCGGTGCTCCACCCGTCAGGTCAAGTACCGGTATCTCTCCGTGCTCGAAGAGCCTGAGACAGGCGGTCGCCGTTTCATCGCTCATTATTTCTCTGCGGGTCGGTCCCGCATCCACGTGGCAATGTCGACACGTTTGGTTGCAGAGCTTTCCAAGGTTGACCTGCAACACTTCGACGCTTTTGGCTCGCAACGGCGGCAATCCATGCTCGGCCAACGTGGCGGTAAAGCGACGATTGCCGCAGCCTTGCTCCAGCAACTCTCGTTGCTTTGCGGGATCACTCAACGGTTCTTGTCGATCGAGCAAGGTAAGCACGTCGTTTCCCTTATAAAAAACGGCCGTTAGCGGCGAATTCTGACGCTCGGCAGTTGCGAGCGTAGATCAACGATTCCGGCGTCGGTGACTTCCGTATTGGCCAGAAATAAAACTTTCAGTTGTTTCATTCCCTTGAGATGCGCAAGCCCGGCATCCGTGATTCCAGTGTGGTTGAGATAGAGCCAATGCAGTCCCTTCAACTCCCGGAGTTCTTTCAGCCCTGCGTCCGTGACTTGCGTGCCGTCAAGGCTGAGAAGCCGCAACCCCGTTAGTTTGTGAAGGTGGGTTAGGCCCGCGTCCGTAATGCCCGTGCGATCAAGGGTTAGTGACCGCAGTTCGGTCAAATCCGAGAGGTGCGAGATTCCCGCATCCATGATCGGATTGTCGCTCAAAGATAGAAACCGCAGTCGAGTCAGAATCACAACGTGCCGAAGTTCGGCGTCCGTCAATTTGCGACTATTGAGGTTCAGCCGCTGCAAGTTCGTCTGTTTCGCGAGGTGTACCAAGTCGACCTCCGGCGCTTCGGCGGCTTTTGCGCTTTGAACGAGCCATTGACTTACCGTCCACCCGTAAACGGCGGTTACCAGCAACAGTGCCAACGGTCGCAGCCAGGACGTTGAGCAGGGGGCATGGTCCATCACGAGATCTCCATGCGTGATGCCGTATTGCGGGGAGCAACGAGCGCCGTTGCTCCCTTTTGAGCGATCACCGTCACGGCGCGAAACTCGATGCCTTCGATGATCCGCCACGGCGTCGTCTGTGGCGTCTCGATTCGGGGTTCGTCGAACCCGACAGCGGCAAAGGACTTTACGAATCGATCTTCACGCTCAGCCCCTGATATGCACCCCGACCAGAGTTGTGGATCACGTTGCAACGATTCGGGAACGTCGCAGTTTGCGACAATGTCGCTGATCGCCGCTCTCCCGCCGGGCTTCAATACGCGGAACACCTCGGATAGCAGTTGCCGACGGTCTTCGCGGCGCACGAGATTCAATACGCAGTTCGAGACGACGCAATCGACTGAGACGTCGGCAATCATCGGCTCCGTGCGCCGTAGCGATTCCTCCAGGTCGCGCAATCGCAACCAATCGGCTTGGTCGGCTACGGGGTTTCCGGCGAGTGCGCTGGCCAACCGGTCCAGGTCGAGCCGCAGGTCTTGGATCATACCGCAACGGAATTCGACGTTGGCGTAGCCGAGTCGCTCGGCGACCGCCTGCCGGTGTCGACGTGCTAGGGCCAGCATTTCCAAATTGCAATCGACGCCGATCACACGCCCTTTCGGGCCGACGATCTGCGCCATGATGAAGCACGCCTTCCCGGCACCGGAACCAAGGTCCACGACCGTCTCCCCGGTGTGGACGTACTTAGTCGGGTCTCCGCAACCGTAGTCGCGTTCGACGACCTCGGCGGGTAGGACGGCTAGAAATTCCGGTGAATAGCTGGTCGGACAACAGAGCGAATCGTCGCACTGAGCCACGGCTTTCGAGTAACGCTCTCGAACAGCCAATTCAACGTTCATCACGGAAAGCGATCGAGACGACTCGTCCATGCGGCGATCCTCAACAATGGTTTGCGTGTTACTCTTATGCGACGCGTTGATTCGACAACTCGGACAAACGGTCCGGTCGGCCGCGAGTCAATTCGCGGAGCGATCGCCTTGCGAGGCGCGTCAAGACCATCGTCAAAGCGACGGTGGCCGCTAATCCCAACCCGAACAACACGGTCGTCATCGGTGTAGTGGGGCCGGCTCCTCGGGCCAAGTCGGTGAGACTCTTAGCGGCTGTACCGATGTAGACGTAGAGTAACGCGCCGGGCAACATGCCGATCCACGATGCGAGCATATAGTCTCGAAAGGAAACTCGGGTCAGGGCGAAAGCGAAATTGAGCAGATTAAATGGCAAGAGAGGCGACAGTCGTGCGAGTAATACGATCTTGAACCCGTGTTCGCCGACGGCCTCGCTCAGTGCGTGAACTCGCGGATCGCGCGCCAGCTTACGTTGCACAAAGTTTCGCAACATCGTTCGTGACAATACAAACGCGGCGCCCGCTCCGAGCGTACTGCCGATCGAGACTGTTGCCACGCCGAGCGGAATGCCAAAAATGAAGCCTGCCCCGATGGTGAGAATTGAGCCGGGAACGAACAGGACACACGCGACAATGTAAACAACGATCATCAACAGGGGCCCCCAAGGGCCGGCTGATTGGATCGCTTCTAGCACGCGCAACAGGCCGCGGTTTGCTTCCGGCAACATGACGAGTGTCGTCGCGACCGTCGCAACGACAACGCCAATGAAGAGGCGGCGGAATAAACGGTCCTTTCGCATGAGCCCGTTGCTTTCACTAATTCGTATTGGAAATCACGTTACCTCTTCTCTCCGACTGCTAAGCCTGTGTGCCGTCGTTTTATTTTTCCGGGCAGGCATTCGATACGGTCACGACCATTACGACATCACCAGACGCTGCGCCGGCACGAAAGGCCGCTTTCAAACTTTCAAAGACAGCTTCCTCGCCCCCGACAACCACGGTGCTCAGGCTTCCGGGCCGTACTTCAAGGCCGTGTGCCGTAAAAACAGCGAGCGCCTTGGAAATAGCCGTTCCGAGGTGCTGTTGTCGGAGTGGATACAGGCTCACCTGTGCCGCGATGGAGTTCATCGGTTTCCTCTTTCCGTCAAACATACTGCCATGCCGATGAAGCCGCCCCAAGGAAGCGGCAGATTGGTTATGAACGGCAACGGCCACAACGTTGTTGACCAGCGGATGCGGCCTAGACGGTCTCCGCACGCGCTTCGTATCGAGCGTTTCAATTCGCCGACTGTAAAAAACCTAGCCTCACGCCATAAGGGTTTTTCTGATCGGCGATATCGCCAAGTCAGCAGGCTTCGACGGTTCAACACGCCGAGCAACAGGCCGTGACGTGACACTCTGACAGCTTCGCGAAGAACACGCTGGGG